>JAPKDG010000088.1 GCA_028822645.1 Longimicrobiales bacterium
TGCTTAGCACCATGTGTGGGGCACCAAGATCAGAAATCATACTCTGATATGATTGAAGAGATACTGCAGATGCTGGCTGGCAATACAAAAAGTGTTCAAAAGAAAATTCAGGATTTAATGAAAGCAGCGGCTAAGGAACAGAAATTTGAACAAGCCGCTGAATACAGAGATGTGTTGGCCAGCCTGCACATTCTGACACACAAACAAAGAGTAGAAAGATTAAAAAAAGACAACCTTGACGCAATCGGATTTGAAAGGCGAGGAGGAACAGCCGTCGTGGCAGTGATGCAAATCAGAAAAGGAGTCCTGGTTAGTAGGAATGTTCGGCACTTAGAACGATTAGGAGACACCTCTGACGAGATAGTCTTAGAGAGGTTCATCAGCAGATACTATTGGGATGAAAGCCTTAAAAACCGCCCAAGCTTTCCTGGACAAATATTGATTCCGTTTCATCCTTTTGATGAACCCGTTGTTGAGAAAGCAATTCGATCGATCGGTGGAAATGACGTAAGATTTATCGTTCCAAAACAAGGGGCAAAAAAACGTCTAGTAGAATTAGCAAATGACAATGCTCACCATGTGATTTCAGCCCAAATGCCTCAGGAAACATATTGGGATAATCCTCAAGATAAATTAATAGAAAATGCAAGGGATAGTTTGGATTTGAAAGCTTTGCCTCGCCTCATGGCTTGCGTAGATATAAGCCATCACCAAGGGAAGGAAACTGTCGGTTCCATTGTAGTATTCCAAGATGGAGAGCCAGTCAAATCAGAATATCGGAAGATGCGAGTAAAGGGAAACCACGGCAATGACGATTACCTCTCTATGGCTGAAGTGGTAAGGCGGTATTTGGTCCGTAGATTGAAGGAGAAGAAACCCTTGCCAGATCTCTTCGTCTTAGATGGAGGAAAAGGACAGCTGTCTACGATTATGAGTGTACTCAACGATCTCGACTTGAGAGATCTCCAGCTTTTAACAATAGCCAAGAAAAAAGAGGAACTTTTCCTTCCTGGAATAGAAGGATCTTTGATTTTAGATAGGAGGGATCCTGTGCTACGATTGTTTCAGAGAATAAGAGACGAGGCACACAGGTTTGCTCTGAGTTATAGTAGAAAATTAAGAACAAAAAAACTGATACACAGTCAGTTGGCTGACATACCTGGTCTGGGCGTGCAACGCCAGCTGGTTTTGCTTAATCATTTCGGATCTATCAGAGCTCTTAAGGAGGTTTGTCCAGCAGACATAGAGAAAGTGCAGGGATTCAGTGAAATATTGGCGAATAGAATCTGTACTTACCTTGGCGCTTCTAAAGAAGATTAAATAGTTATAGATTTGAAATGTTAGATCTGGAGGTGGTCATCGATGCTGTGAGTTGAGACGATTGCTCGATTCCAGATGGATATCTAGATTAGTGTGTCGAAACCAAATACCCAATTCAGGAGCCGATTGAATGTATTCCCGTTCTGTTTTATACCTAACTATCATTACATTAGTTTCCTTCGGAAATCTGTCGTCCCAGGAATTCGAACCCGAGATCACTGCAAATACAGCTAGGTGGTCTGGCGGAATCGCCGATGCATTTGAGCTGGGTGAAGGCGAAGAGCAAGATGCAGCCTTTGGTGAAATTCTTGTATTGATAGACGAAGCAATTGCAGAAGGCACCGAAGATGAAAATCCACTTGCCTTTTTACAGAAAGGTCAAGCTCACATGTTTCGAAGAGAATATACTGAAGCAGACTTAGCCTTCGACAGGGCGGAAGAACTTTATCCAGACTATTTTACAGAGGCTGGAATGGGCCCCGTGAGTACTGGAGAGGCCCGAAACGGTGCCTGGACTATGGCATTTCAAGAAGGAGCAGCATTTCTAGCTCAACAGGAGTTTTCATCTGCAGCAGAACATTTTCAATTAGCCAATGAACTCTATTCAAGGCGGCCTGAAGCCTTCATGAATTTGGCAGTTGCTATGCAGAGCACTGGAGATATCGACGGAAGTATACAAGCATGGTATGATGCAGTCGGTGTGATGGAGAATCCAGAATTTACCCCAGAGGACCCAGAGGATGTAGCACAGTGGAATAGTTACTTGCCCATGTCGAGAGGGAACCTGGGCAGCCTTCTAAGTAGCATACCCGAGAGGGCCGAAGAAGCTATAGATATTTTACAAGCAGTCGTTGAGGAGGACCCCTCCAATTCCAATGCTCAGGGCACATTGGCGATGCTGCTCGCTCGATCTGGAGAAGGAGCTGACGCTATGGCTATTTTCGATATAATTCTTGCTGATGAAGAGGGCAGTTGGCAGGATTACTATAATGCTGGAATCACACTCTATCAGGCTGAGGACTGGAACCGGAGCGCTTTGGCTTTTCAGAAACTATTGGTACGAGCACCCAAATATCGGGATGCAATGGACTATCGGGTTTGGTCCTTGTTCCAATCCGAGCAATATGCTGAGCAAATCGAAGTTTCCGCAGCTCTATTAGATATAGATCCGAACAACGAAACCATATTGCGTTTTCATTATCAAGCGCTTGCAAAAGAAGGTCGAGGGGAAGAGGCACAGCCCACTCTCGATAGGCTTCTCGGCCTCCAATTCGCAATGGATGCGTTGACATTGGCTCCGGCACAGGAAGGGGGATCAGTATCAGGATATCTGATCAATAAAGCAATGGACCCAGGAACAGAAATTAAACTATTGTTCACCTACTATGATGCTAGTGGGGAGGCTGTCGGAACTACTGACGTTGAAATTGAGGCACCCGACCTGGAAGGCGAGACAACATTCAGTGTTTCCTTTGAGGCAGACGTTCCTGTTCTTGGATATTCTTATGAGGTTGTCGAGTAAAATTTAATCAGTGGTCTTGATTTCAGGTCAACCAGGGATCGCATTATGAGATTTAGAAAATTCATGTTCGGAATGTTTGTGTCTTCGGGCCTAATCGGCTGTGGAAGCGAAGTAGTCGATAGTGGCCGAGGTCCGGTTGGAGATAGAGATTTAATCCGAATCATGCATGATTCTAGGACCTCTCATTATAACGAAAACGATATTGTTGCTCTTTTGGGTACATACTCCGAAGAAGCTATAGTTTTAACCGGCACTCTGCAGGTAGCCTCTGGGAGAGCTGCTATTCGGGATCTGATAGGAACCGAAATGGGGGAATCCCAAGGTCTCAGTAATGAATTAAAGGAAATCTTACTTTTTGATGACCAGGCGGTTTTATGGGGGGCTTATTCTTG
>JAPKDG010000089.1 GCA_028822645.1 Longimicrobiales bacterium
GTCCAACGTTTTCACAGTATGCAGCATTAGCTGCGTTAGAAATGGAGCATGATTCTCGGCCACAATTTCTGAGTAGATACCAAGATAGAAGGCAGGTTTTGATGGACGGATTTGATAGCATTGGGGTTCCATATGCTGAGCACTATGGAGGGCTGTTTCTCTGGGCCGACATGACTCGTTTTGGTATCGGGGCTGAAGAATTCTGTTATCGCCTCCTGAGAGACGCGGGAGTTTTGATGTTTCCTGGAAATTCTTTTGGAGAGAGTTGGGAAAACTGGGTGAGAGTATCTCTTCTGGCACCCAAGGAAAATATAGAGGAAGCTATAGTTCGCATGGCAGAATTTGTGGAAAGGTTGGAAAGAAATGGATGAACTATTAATCCGTGGAGGCACGGTAGTTACAGCCGAAAGTATGGGTCCGTCAGATATACTGATAAGGGGTGACAAGATTGTCCAGCTAGGATCTGGCTTAGAGACAGATGGTGAGATCATAGACGCAAGCGGTCATTGGGTTATGCCTGGAGGGATAGACACACATACACACCTGGACCATCCTATCGAAAGGCTTGGCGTCAGGACAGCAGATGACTTCTATGTGGGAACGATAGCGGGGGCATGTGGAGGAGTGACGACGATAATCGATTTTTCTTTACAGGCTCAGGGAGAGTCGCTCATCAAGGCGAGAGATCGCAGGCTGGCTGAAATCTCTCCAGACAGTGTGGTCGACTATTCTTTTCATACGATTGTGACTGATGTTAATCCTAACTCAATCAAAGAGATAGAAAGTTTGGTTGGATCAGGGTTCCCATCCTTTAAAATCTATATGACTTACGGAGACAAGAAGGTAGGAGATGGCGACCTACTGACCCTACTAGAAGAAGTGGCCACTAGTGGAGGATTGGCCTATTTGCATTGTGAAAACGATTGTGCAGTCACTCATTTGATCGAAAGACACCTGACTCGTGGAGAAACGGGCCCACAGTTTCATGCTTCTAGTCGTCCCGTGGCCGTGGAAGCTGAAGCAACGAATAGAGCTATAATGTTGGCGGAATTAGCAGGAGCTCCAATCTGTATCGCACATGTTACTTCTGAAGCAGTCGCTAGACATGTGGAAGATGCTCGTAGACGCGGTCAACCTGTAGTGGGCGAAACCTGCCCTCAGTATTTAGTCTTGAATGATTCGGTTTATGACCCAACTATGGGTTTTGAGGTAGCGAAGTTTGTATGTAGCCCTCCTATACGTGGGATCGATCACGTAGAAGCTCTTTGGAGTGCCGTTGAAGATGGATTACTTCAACAGATTTCATCCGACCATGCGCCATTCCGTTATGAGGGCCAAAAAACTGGAGGCCGTGGTGATTTTACGAGGATACCTAACGGTCTGCCTGGTATAGAGACTCGTTTGCCTCTTATCTTCACCTACGGAGTCAAGGCAGGGAGAATCTCTCCCAGTCGTTTTGTGGAACTAACTTCAACTAATCCAGCTCGTATTTTTGGTATGTATCCAAATAAAGGGACCTTAGATATAGGCGCGGATGCTGATATAGTGATTGTTGATCCAGAAAAAAAGACAGAGCTGGATCCGGGCTGCTTGCACTCCGCGGTAGACTACACTCCTTATCAGGGACTTATAGTTTCAGGGTTTCCCACAGTCACTCTTTCAAGAGGGGAAGTGATTGTTGAAGGAGGGGAGCCTCTTGCAGCGAGAGGACGTGGTAAGCTGGTTGAACGTCAGAGGGTAGATCCGAATTCTTTGCCTTGACTAATCTATTGAAGCAAAAAAGAAACCTTAAAGGAAGACAAACGTGAATGTTGGCCCGAATAGTGGCAAGTCTAGAGAGTCACCCGACTCTCTAGAGACCTTGCGTGAGAAGGTTGACGATGCCGATAAATTGCTCCTCGATGCTTTAATAAAACGCGTTCGTGTAGCCGAAGATATTGGCAAATATAAATCCCGCAAAAGAGCTTCATCTTTTGATCAAATCAGAGAATCGGAAATCGTTCGAAGATCTCACCGTGTAGCCCAGGAAGCAGGGATCCCCAAAGATGGATTCGAAAGAATTATTAGGGCTGTGATCGACTATTGCAGAAAGGCGGTGGAGCGGAAGGGCCAGCAGTCGCTTTTCGAGAAATCTAAGAAGTCTGATTCTGTGGACTTGGGACGGCCCAGGGTGGCCTTCCCAGGCGAAAGCGGTGCTTTCAGTGAAGAGGCTGCATATTTGCTGAGACCAGGATGCGTCACAGTGCCAGCTCGTAGCTTTATGGAAGTTGTTCAGAAAGTGGAACAAGGGAAAGTAGAGCTTGGTGTATTGCCAGTAGAAAATACTATAGCTGGGGGAGTAACTTCTGCTTATGAAACATTAGTAGAGGGTTCCGTGCGTGTCTTGGAAGAGGTGACCATTCCCATAGAACTTCAGTTAGTAGGAAGGGGGGGGTGTAAGCCTTGAACTGGCGAGAGAAGTCTGGTCTCACCCTATAGCCTTGGGCCAGTGTAAGCAATTCTTTCAGCGATGGAATCATCTTACAGCGGTAGAGCTGCACGATACTGCAGGGGCAGCTAGAGAGGTGGCCGCACTGGGCGATGACTCAATTTTAGCGATCTGCTCAAAAGGTGCATCCCAGTTGTATGGGCTGGATATAGTAAGGGCGAATATCCAAGACAGATTGGACAACCAGACCCGCTTTTTTATGATTGAAAAAAAGGAGGATAGAGAGGAATTTTTCAATCAGTCAAACCGAGTGGAGAAGGAGATGTCCGATTCTCAGGATCTATTTAAGACAGTACTGAACGTTGAAACTAGCAATCAGCCAGGGGCTCTCCGGGATTTATTGAATGCGCTGGCTGAGGGGAGCTATGATTTGGCTTACTTGGAGTCACGGCCAACAGGGGTTCCCTGGACCTACCGTTTTTTCTTAGAGGTCAAGCATAGGCGAAAAGAAGATACTGACAGAATTCGGAAGTTATTAATGGCCTCTGCGACACGAATTGCTGTAGTTGGAACATTTCGAATAGGTCGACAGGTTAGTTCTCTCAAGAATTAGGCCGATTGGTGGTATGCACCTCCTTGTCCATGGCTCCCGCGATCTTCCTGGTCTTTATTAAAAAGTATGAAATAGTATAATCTATGCATTGTTAATATGCACTATAGTGAGATATTATAGTAATGTCTCTGTCAGATAGCTTGATAATCTTAGTGAG
>JAPKDG010000090.1 GCA_028822645.1 Longimicrobiales bacterium
GTTGGCAGGAAGGGGCTGTCGTATCAGGGTCCAGTGCTGGAGCAGCTATGATGAGCCGTGTAATGATTTCTGGAGGTAGCTCCTCTGAAGCTGTGACTTATGGCGTTCAAGTGCCAGGAGGGGAAGGCGTCAGCATCAGCGAAGGGATGGGGTTCTTTGAAGTAGGAACCTTAGATCAGCACTTCCTAGCGCGAGGTCGGATAGGACGAACTCTAGTGTCTGTGCTCAATCAGAATACACCAAAAATAGGGTTTGGAATCGATGAAAATACCGCATTGGTAGTGGATGGTGATTCTGCTTGGGTGGTGGGCGCATCGGGCGTGGTGGTGGTGGACGGTCGATCGGTAAAGCGGACAGGCTCGCACCGTGGTTCGAGTCTGCTCGTAAATCTCATTGGAATGGGGGATGTCTTAGATTTGAAGACTCTAGCTGTCCAGAGAGAGAGTGCCAAGATTCCGGTGCCAATTACTTCGACATCCGTTGAATCAACCGATGATCCCTTTGCTCGCTGGGCCTTTCTTCATCTGATGGCAGCTCTATCTTCTAGTTCTGCTACAGAGGCGACGTATTCTTTATCAGAGGCTAGTCTTCGAATAGCTGAAGATGAGGGATTTTCGGCGTCGATGATGAGAATCACAGGTGGCGTAGAAGGTACTCCACTTGGCTTGTCTGCTGGGCCTTTCAGGGTGGATATATTGGACAGATCGACTGAAAACTGATCTCTCCTAAAAATGAGACATGTTTTAGCGTTAATTCTTTCTACATCCCCAGTGTTTTGCGCGTCTTTACCAAGGCTGCCAGCTACTGCCTCCTCCCAAAATGCTAACTGTCAAAACTAGCCCGCCGCCGAGTGCACCGAGACCCATGGATTTACCCCAACTAGTGCCTCCACCGGTACATTCATTGAACCCAGACTCACCTGGATCATTTTCGCCTGGAAGCAAGGTACCAAGGACCGTGCACGTGGTTGCACCGAACTAGGTCGTCATAGCAGTTAAACCTTCGAGGACCCCGAAATCTTTCGATGTTGGATCAACGAACCCCATGCTATTCATTACCGCCGAGAAGACCTCTCCACTCTTGTAGGCTTCACAAGCTTCCTTGTTTTCCCACATGTATACTCCGCCGTAGACGCCATTCTCTTCGTCTCCCAGCCAGTATTTTCCTATGAGCCCGGGCATCGTAGCGAAGACTGGAGCCACTCCTTCCGCCTCTGCGACAAAGTCTTCTTGGGAAACGCTGATGCCAAAATTAATGACTTGGATGTGCATTATTGCTCTCTTTCCTTGAGTCTAACATTAGGTGATTTATCCTGATCTGATGGTGATACCCTGAAGATAGTGGACAGAGTCTTTTAAGCCAGCATCTAAGCGGTTGGTGGTGGAGTTCAGACTCGATACGGATCAGCTTCAAGGCCGAAGGAGAGGAGCTCCGAGCCGGTATCGCGCTCTTCAACAACTCAGACGACATCGACAAGCTTCTGGACGTGACAGGCAACTGGGCCTAGTAGAGGCGTCCTCCGGCCCTGTCTTGCGTTCGATTAGCCGAATTGAAGGTGCCGGTGTTTCTGGTACAGGCACCAAGAATAGTTTTTTTGACTACATGCGGACTCGGCGGACCCGAAGATGCTTGGGTTACCCCCTGAGATTGAAGAGCTTCGTGTACTTGATCACCAGCTGACGCTGTCGGGGTCCCGATCCCAACCCCCGATATTTGTCAGTCCGACAGTTTACCGTAAACAAACCCGGAAACCACCCAAAATGAGAGGCCGAACGCAGAGGCGATGATACTTTCTCCCAGTGAGACGCCTCTCATCAGAACGTCTGGAACTCCAGAGCCTAATATTTGTGTGAGAGCAAGAACTACAGCCGCTTTCATTACGTTCAATCCAGTGGTCTGTAATACCCAGTCAAAAAACAATGTGACTAGCAACCAAACCAGTAGGACGGTAGGCCACATTCCAAACATGGGCTCAGGCGGTGCTGAGGCTTCATCAAAAAGGACAAAACTCATAAGGCTCAAGGTGGCCCACATTCCAAGAATAGGTTTAACTCGTTGTACCATTTGAATCATTCCTTCTAAGTAAAAGTGGATCATACAATCGAATGGTTCAGACTCATCTTGAGCCAACTCTGTTACTCATGCAAGCGAAGGTTACGTCATCGGTGTGACTTTTCAAGTGCCTCTTCGCTCTCAATCAAGGTTACTTTTGCAACGGTATTGAACTGATGACCAAGCCTATGAACAAAATTAGGGCGAAAGACTATAAACAGTGTTTTGCTCATTCGATGAGGAGGAAATAATTGAAAGGATACATCATCCTAGCAGGAATCGGGATCTTCCTATGGCTATTGATTTCTATTAGCTGGCAACTAACAGCCAAGTAGTAAGTAATCCCCTAACCAGTCACACTTGATAGCTAACAGGGAATACTTCTACAGCATCTATCTATCTGTATGGCACTCCCGTACCCCCCTTGCTTGAGTGCCACATCACCCAAATGATATAAACAGTATTTTGCACACTAGATGAGGAGGTAACTGATGAACGAAGAGATTGAGACCTTCGCTATCAAGACACTGATAGTGGGTGCAGTCGCAATGAGCGTTATCCAGTTCACTCACAGCCGTGGCGTAAAGGGTTGGACACTTATCCATGAGGACATCGTGGGGCTTTATGAGCGTGCTAGCCTCTATCAAAACTGTCTGAAAGATTTCAGCACTTCGGATTCGGAACCAGACGCCAGAGTCCGTATGCTATGTAGCAACGAAAAAATGGGCTGGTAAATAATCCATGCTAAAAAAAATAGTTAGCTCTCTACTAGCAATTCTCAGCCTACCAGTAGCTTTCGTTATAGTTAACTGTTTTTTGTTGTTGTTTCCTTTGGGTGCAATAGTTGTGGCAGGAATCCTCGTCGAAGGAATCGGTTACTTGTTTGGCTCGCCGATAGACGTTGCAGGGTGGTGGGAAGGCACGAAGGTGCTATTAATGTTTCAGTTTGTTTTGAATATTATCGGTTTAGTGGGGTGGTCACTCTGGCACATAGGCAAAGCAATACTCCGTTTGGACACATTCATAGGTGAGTGGAAGAAAGAAAAGTGAGAAACTCCCACGCACGAGGGAATCAGCTAAGTAATCCCCTAACCAATCCTATTTTGCTCAT
>JAPKDG010000014.1 GCA_028822645.1 Longimicrobiales bacterium
GCTTCAGGCCAAAACAAATGTTAGACGCGAAAAATCCAGTTGTTAAATTCGCCGCCACTTCACACGGAAACCCTTATGAACATAGGATGGTACATGATGCCAAATTCGGTTATAGCTATCCTGGAGATCCAGATCAATGGGATGACTGGCGTTCGTATACCCTCATCGGAGAGGTCAACGATGGCAACTCCCATCATGCATTTTCCGGAGTGGCCGGACACGCTGGTCTTTTCTCCAAAGCAGTTGATCTGAAAACTCTTCTAAATCTTCTAATTCAGGGAGGAGTCCACGATGGAGAACGTTATCTGGAAAATGAAACAGTGGAGCTATTTTGGAATACTCATGACAAATCTCTGGGCTGGCAAAAATCTGAAAGCCCAGATGGAATAATATTTTCACACAGCGGATTCACGGGAACATTCGTTGCAGGAATTCCCACGGAAAAACTAGCCATCGTACTTCTCACTAACCGGCAAAACACCGGATTGAAAACAGACGACTACTATGAAGGTCTACCATTGCTGGAGCAGGAATTACTTCAGACATTAAAGTCCGGATTTTTAACTCCTACTGAGCACAACTAGTTAGCGTCTAGAAAAAAACTGGAAAGTTTTTAGCTTCTAACACTGAGAAATGTATTCAAGTAACTTTTACTGATCTTGGAGGACCATCCTTATGCTACCGATCAGTTATTTTCAGTCTTATGACAGGTCTCTGTCTGACCCGTCATCCTTAACACCTAACTCGTCCCGATAGATTCTTGCCCCCACTAGAACTTATTTATCCAGTAATTCTCCTGACTTCTATAATTCAGTCACTTTTTGGTGTAGGTGTTTTGTTATTAGGAACTCCCTGGATGCTTATGCTGGGAATGAGCTTCTCCGCTACCCTTCAACTCCTACTGCCAATCTCCCTTACTATCAGCTTGTTGCAACTGAGCAAATGTCACCATTATGTCGACCGTACGATCCTTCGTGGGATTACAATATTTACATTGCCCTCAATCGGAGTGGCACTCTGGGCGTCCACCCACTGGTCTCCACCCCTGGAAGTATTTGTGGCTATCTTGGTACTCACGTTTTCTCTGCAAGACCGACTAGGCTTCATTAGAGCTGCTCTTGATCGGTTACTCGAATTTCAACGCACCTATATCACCGTTATGGGCCTCGTCCATGGAGCCTCTAACCTTGGTGGCACTATGTTGACAGCACTCGCCTTTGGAAAAGGACTGGGGCGTCACGAATCTAGGGCTACGATAGTGGCTGGCTATTCTTTATTTGCGATCATTCAGCTTATAACCCTCTATCTCGCAGGCGAAGAGTGGCAAATAGACTTCGGCACAGGAGCGAGCCTCATTGTTTCAGGAGCCATCACCTTTTGGCTGACTGAACGTTATATATTTACCAAATTTGATTCTAAGAAATACCGTAAAGGCTTAGAAATACTACTCGTCACAACGGGTATGCTACTCTTGCTCAGTAGCTTTTAGGTTGGCTTGTAGGCAGAGTCTGACTAAACTCTGCCGAACTTCCTCCAATTTTAATAGTCAGTTACTGAGAATTTCTCTGATTCGATAGAGTCCCGGAAGAACAAAGACACTACTGGAATGACTACTAATGGAACTAGCGTGGTAACAAATGATGGGTTGACTCCTTCTCCATTATGCGTCCAAAGAAAGACCAGTGTTTTACTAAGCAATGAGGCCCCTTCAGAGACTTGGAAATCCATCCAAAGAGACCACTTGATTAGAGCAAACCAACTGATCCCTCCTAAATAGCCTAGACACATCCCCCAAAACACTCCTCTTTCGGTGGTCTTCGACCAGAAAAACGTGTAACTCAAAGCGATAGCTGGCGGTACGACCATCGCAAATCCAAACAGTAAAAGTTCAAGCAGGGACACAGTAGTCCGGGTGGCGATCCACCATGCAACTAGCGCGGATAAAAAAGCGTTGGCGATAGTCACCTTTCGATAAGCTCTCAGTCTGGCAGCGGAACTCATACTCTTAAAAGAACCCAACCAATCCCGGACAATCATGGTCGAACTGGCTAAAAGAATCGGTCCTCCAGAAGAGATCACAGCAGCTAATATCGCTGCTATGGCGAGCCCCCCAGCTATTGGATTGATTTCCGATGCTATTGCCGTAACATTTTGATATCCTTCCAGATCTGAATTTAGACCGTAACGGGCAAACGTTAAAATTCCTATCAGTCCAGCGAGTGGTGGAATCACCGCTGCAATCACAGCACCCCAAAAAAATGCAATTGGAAGTTTTCTCTCATTCTTAAGAGCAGCAGAATAGTTGGGGTAGATTGAGGCGGCCGGAGAGTGCACCGCTGCCGAAAACATCATTCCGATCACCGCCAACCAACCTCCCCCCACAAAACCCCACCAAACTTCCTGGTCCTTAGATCTGGCCTCTAGTTGATATCCCACAGAGGCAGTCAAATTTTCCCATCCACCTATTTCCCTTATACCCAGTACCCCTATAACTGATAGCGCTATCAACATAACAACCACATGCTGAAGATTGGTTATGGCTGTTCCCCAAAGCCCACCGAAGGACACATACGTTGCGAATACAACAGCGGCAGCTAGGGATCCTTGAAGCATGGTCAGAGGTGTCAGAGAACTCAAAATTATTCCAATGACATAGACTTCTATGACATTTATCACGGCATTTTCAGTCTGGACACAGAGACTTGTCAATCTTTGACATCTATGGGAATTAAATTTCAGTTTGAAGACTTCGCCAGCTGTTTTTATGCCAAGTTTTCTGAAACGCCTTGCAAAGAAAACCCCTACCAGTAAAATCCCAAAAAAACTGCTTATCCCATACCACCACATGACCCACACACCTCCACTTGCTACCGACTCGGCAACCCCATAAGTGCCCGCTCCGCCTATCCTGCCTCCTGCAATGGCAAATGCTAATACAAGAGTGGACATTCCCCCTCCTGCAATGGCCCAATCGTCTTCTTTTTGGGAACGCTTGGACATCAAGCTTCCTAAAAGGACTGTTCCTAATAGATAGATGGCAACTACAAACAATAGGATGTAGTTCACCTCATCGAGCCTATACGTTGAAGCGGACGTGCATGATATCACCGTCGTTTACTATATGGTCTTTACCCACTACCTGAAGCTTCCCGGCATCCTTCACAGCCTGCTCAGATTCAAGCTGCAACAGAGTTTCACAAGAGGTCACTTCTGCCCGAATAAAACCGCGCTCCAGGTCGGTGTGAATACATCCGGCTGCCCCCGAGGCATTCGTACCTCTGAGAATATTCCATGCTCTTACTTCGTCAGTGCCTACGGTGAAAAAGCTGATCAAGTTCAGTAGCTCGTATGAAGTCCTTATCAGCCGTGAAAGAGCTGTTTCAGAAACTCCAAGATCGCTAAGAAATTCTTCCTGATCATCAGAGTCCAGCTTGGCAATTTCTGATTCCACTGCCGCTGACAAAGAAATTCCGTCAGCAAACAGTTCATCTAAACGATTTTTTAGATCAGTCGCCAAAGGATCTCCCGCCCGAGTCTCTTCGCAATTCAAGACCACCAATACTGGTATGTCGGTCAGGAAACCGTAACCTTTGAGCTTGTCGCGATCCAATTCCTCGTCACCCAGTGACCTTAGAGGTTTTTCCTCCTCCAGCACACTCTTCATTTTTTCAAAAACAGCCTGCTCGAAAGGATCTGATCTATCTTTTTTAAGTCTTTCTAGCCTGCGTTCTACGATCCCGAGATCTGCAAGAATTGATTCGGTATGAAAAGCTTCCAGGTCACCCAAAGGATCGGGTTCCTCCTCCAGAGTTGGGTTGGCGAAATCTCTCAGGACAAGACCAAGTGCATCTTGCTCCCTGATCTGCTGTAAGGCGGCGGGTGACAATCCCTGCTTAGCCGCCCCATGCTCGCCCGGAATATCACAAAATTTAATCTCAGCATACGTGGTCTTTTTCGGATCAAAAAGGCTGGTCAACCTATCCACTCTTTCATCAGGAACAATGACCGCACCCATCCTCATTTTTCCGCCAAATCCAACAGGGATATCTAACCCTGTCATAGCATTAAACACTGTTGTTTTACCAGATCCAGCAAAGCCCACTAATCCTATTTTCATCTCATTCTCCTATTCTCATAAACTACTCATCCAAGTATAGCACAAATGAGTCGAAAGCTACTAAGGCTCTTATACCCTCACTCAAATAGCCGAGTTGGCCGTTTGACCCTGACAAAAACACTCGAACCATGGTACCTTTTTACTTGATGGCAACCAACTAAAATGCGTAAGAAGCGACAGGAACCCACCAGCCATGGCTAAAGTCAAAATTTTCGACACCACTCTTAGGGATGGGGAGCAATCTCCTGGGTTCACCATGTCTATTGCTGAAAAGTTGCAGATGGCTATGCAACTTGACGACTTGGGGGTAGACATCATAGAGGCTGGTTTTCCAGTGGCGTCGGATGATGATTTTTCTAGCGTCCGCCAAATTTCCAAAAAAGTCCGCAGACCTACGATAGCCGCCCTCGCTCGTGCTAACCCGAAAGATGTTGAAAGAGCAGGAGAATCAATCCAATCAGCGAATAAGCCGAGGATACATACTTTCATAGCGACTTCAAATATACACTTAGAAAAAAAACTTGAAATTGGTCGTGAAGAATGCTTAGATCGAATCACTCAAGCAGTCCAACTGGCCCGTACCTTTGTAGACGATGTGGAATTTAGTGCTGAAGATGCAACTCGTACTGACATCGAGTTTCTTTGTGAAGCCGTCCGCACTGCACTGAACGCAGGGGCGAACACTATAAATATTCCTGACACTGTTGGTTATACTCTTCCCGAAGAATTTTCGTCCCTAATTACAACTCTATTTAAAGAGGTTCATGGATTAGATGAGGCAGTAGTCAGTGTGCATTGCCATGATGACATGGGATTAGCAGTGGCAAACTCGTTGGCTGCTATCGACTCTGGGGCGAGACAAGTTGAGTGTACAATCAATGGTATCGGAGAAAGAGCTGGCAATGCATCCCTAGAGGAAATTGTGATGGCTCTAAAAGTTCGTAAAGATTTGACAGAACACCACACAGATATCAACACCGAATCTATTTATAAGACCAGCCAGCTTCTATCCCATATCACTAAAATCCACCCGCAACCGAATAAAGCTATCGTAGGGAAGAACGCTTTCGCCCATGAAGCTGGCATCCATCAACACGGTATGCTTAAAGACAAGATGACTTATGAAATAATGACTCCAGAACTTGTAGGGGCGCCTGAAACGCGATTGGTTCTAGGAAAACATTCTGGTCGCCATGGGCTTAACAATCGGTATCAAGAACTAGGTTACGAATTGACCCAAGAAAAGCTGGACCGAGCTTATAAATTTTTTACTATGCTGGCCGACCAAAAAAAAGAAGTGCTGGATGAAGATCTATTGGTAATACTACGCCATGGCGCGATCCAGGAGCCTGGAAAGTTCTATAAATTGCTGGATTTGAACGTGACTTGCGGCAACGAATTGTCCACAGCTGAAGTGAAGATTTCTTACAATAGTATTGTCAAAGAAGGTAAGGCAAAGGGCCATGGTCCAATAAGCCTTACATTCTCAGCAATCGATAAAGCTGTCGGCAAAGAGCTTATAATCAAAGAATTCGAAATCGTTGCCGCTACGCCTGGGCGTGATGCCGTAGGAGTAGTCAATATCAAGGCACTCATCAATGAAAACACATTCGCCGGGACGGCTGCTTCTACGGACATAGTAAATGCTGCTGCTCGTGCTTACCTGGATGCACTTAATAAATCCGAACAGTCGGTTTCTTAAACAAAAGCTAAACCCCCTTTGTAGCCACCCGAGGATGAGAGGTATAGAATAGATTGAAGTGGACTATCGCAGTACTTCCTGGAGATGGTGTTGGACCAGAAGTAACTAAACTCGCAGTTGACGTTCTGGACAGCACTGCCAAGATATTCAACCATGAATTGAACACCGATTATTACGACATCGGCTGGTCAGCCTACAAAAATCACGGCAACCCACTGCCACAAGAAACTCTGGAGGGGTGCAAGTCAGCCGATGCAGTCCTGCTCGGAGCAGTAGGAGACCCACGTGGGGACGAACTGCCCCCTGAACTTAGGCCTGAGCGAGGACTTCTAGCTCTCCGGAAAAAGCTGGGGTGCTTCGCTAATATACGTCCATCTCGACTCCTGCCCTGCTTGGCTAAGGCTTCACCTCTCACCTTAGAAACAGTTGAGAATACAGACTTGGTCATCGTGCGAGAACTCGCTGGAGGTATCTATTACGGAGAACCTACCGGAATCACGGAAAGCGGCGATACAGCTTTCGACACTATGAAATACCATCGGGACGAAATAGTCCGAATCACTAGGGTTGCCTTTGACATAGCCATGAATAGAAAAAAGAAAGTCGTTTCGGTGGACAAAGCCAATGTTCTGTCGAGCTCTCGATTATGGCGAAACACCGTAAACGAAATCGCCTTGGAATACCCAGAAATAGAATGCTCTCACATGTTTGTTGACCGAGCAGCAATGGAATTAGTGATGAACCCTCAAGGATTCGACGTCCTCCTGACTTCGAATTTGTTTGGAGACATACTCAGTGACGAGGCAGCAGCAGTAGTAGGTTCCATTGGACTTCTGGCGTCAGCCAGTCTCAATGAAGACGGTGGAGGAATATTTGAACCGGTCCATGGATCCGCTCCAGACATTGCAGGAAGTGGAAGCGCCAATCCTCTCGCAGCTATTCTCTCAGCAGCCATGCTGGTGAGACAGACCTACTCTCTTGAAACAGAAGCTAGTTTAATAGAAGACTCTGTTGAGGCAGTATTGGAAGCAGGTCTGCGCACACCTGACCTAGACAGGAGAGGTCCTACTGTCGGAACTGAAACTATCGGTTCAGCCGTATCTCACCATATTTTACAACAAACGCTGTAAAAATAAGGAGGTTGTGAAAAATACCCAGAACAATGTTAGATAAGATTTGGGAAAGACACTTGGTTTATAGTCAGGAAAAACAACCTGATCTGATCTATATCGACCTACACCTGCTACATGAGGTCACTTCGCCCCAGGCATTCGAAGGGCTCAGGACTGCGAAACGTCAAGTACGTCGTCCCGATCTTACTTTTGCCACTGTGGACCATAATGTTCCGACAACGGACAGGTCACTCCCAATACATGATGAGCTAGCAAGGAATCAAATCGCTGCACTACGTGAAAACTCCAAAGACTTTGGAGTCACTCTTTACGATATAGACAGTGCTGAGCAAGGGATCGTCCATGTCATAGCACCAGAACTGGGACTAACACAGCCTGGAATGACGATTGTTTGTGGAGATAGTCACACATCCACCCATGGCGCATTCGGTACACTAGCATTCGGAATTGGCACCTCCCAGGTTGAGCATGTTTTGGCGACACAATGTCTTACTATGGACAAGCCCAAGTCCATGCAAATCAAACTGTCTGGGAATTTAAAGCCTGGAGTGACAGCCAAAGACGTAATACTAGGTATCATTGCTAAAATTGGGATCGATGGTGGATCTGAACACGTCATCGAATACACCGGGGACGCCATTAGGAATCTCTCGATGGAAGAACGCATGACCATTTGTAACATGTCTATAGAAGCAGGAGCCCGAGCTGGAATGATCTCCCCGGACGATACAACTATCAGTTACCTATTGGAGAGAATAAAAACTAGTGATATCAATAATTCTGATTCGATAATCGATAACTGGATGGAGCTTCCTTCCGATGAAGGATGTACATTCGACCGCGTCATTGAGATTGACGCCGAATCATTGGAACCATGTGTCACCTGGGGAACCAATCCTGAGATGTCGATACCAATTACTGAATCCATTCCCGATCCACAGGACGCAGACTCTCCCGAAGCCCAAGACGCCATGGAAAGAGCTCTATTTTACATGGGTCTTGAACCTGGGATACCGATTCAAAACATTTCAATAGACCGAGTTTTTATAGGATCGTGTACTAATTCTCGACTGTCAGACCTGCAAGCAGCAGCCACTATAGTCAACGGTAAAAAAGTCCACGAAAATGTCAAAGCTATGGTTGTTCCTGGATCTACTGCGATTAAAAAACAAGCTGAGGAATTAGGACTGCATAAAATTTTTCTTGATGCTGGCTTTGAATGGCGAGAGTCTGGATGTTCGATGTGCCTAGGAATGAACCCAGACATTCTAAATCCAGGAGAGCGCTGCGCTTCAACCTCCAACAGAAACTTTGAAGGCAGACAAGGAAAAGGCGGACGCACACATCTAGTAAGTCCTGCTATGGCAGCTGGATCTGCTATAGCAGGACACTTTGTAGACGTCAGGGAGTGGCTTGATTGATGCGACCATTCACTTCACATACAGGCCAGGTCGTACCACTGGATCGAACAGATGTCGACACAGATCAAATCATCCCCAAGCAATTCCTAAAACGGATCGAACGTACTGGATATGGACAATTTTTATTCTACGATTGGCGAAGGCAAGAAGATGGTTCTCTCGATCCTGAGTTTTGTCTAAATCGTGAGGAATTCCAGGAGGGAAGTATACTTGTGGCGGGCAAAAATTTTGGATGTGGTTCTTCCAGAGAACATGCACCTTGGGCACTAATGGACTATGGATTTCGTGTAATCATCTCTTCGAGCTTCGCCGACATATTTAAGAGTAATTGCTACGAAAATGGGCTATTGCCCCTGGAGCTCTCTGAAAGAGGGACAGCTAGGCTTCTCACGCTAGCAGAAAAGAGTTGCACAGTTACGGTAGACTTGGTAGCTCAACAGGTCATGGACGGACAAGGATGGAGAGAAGAGTTCCAAATAGATCCCTATGTTCGAAATTCATTGATCAAAGGTTTAGACAGAATTACTCACACGTTAAGTTTAGAAGAACACATCGGAAGTTACGAAAACGAAAGAGATTCGCGTTCTTGACAGCCAAGACCAAGGCTTTAAAACTCTGGACGTCGACAATCCTCCTCGAGTCTTACCACTTCAGCTAGTCGTAGCTCCTGTTGCGGCCGAAGAGACCAGTGCGGCATACTTACTCATCACTCCCGGAGAGACCTGCTTATTAGGGCTGCTCCATTCTTCTACTCTTCTTTTTAATTCATCTTCTTGTAGGTCCACCGAAAGAGTCCTATCCTGAATATCAAAGACGATCTGATCACCGTCTCTAATCCCAGCAATTGGTCCCCCCTTAACAGCTTCTGGCGCCACGTGACCTGCCATCAATCCATGGGTAGCTCCAGAAAAACGCCCATCGGTCAAAAGTCCTACGGATTCTCCCAAGCCGGCTCCAGCAATGGCAGCAGTCACTCCAAGCATCTCACGCATTCCAGGTCCTCCACAGGGACCTTCTCCTCTTATGACCAGAACGTCACCAGCCTTTATTAATCCATTTTGAACTGCTTCAAAAGCGGCCTCTTCTCCCTCAAACACTCTTGCCGGACCTTTATGGAATGTCCTCTCATGTCCCGCTATTTTTAGCACACAACCATCCGGAGCCAAATTCCCCTTTAGTATCACTAGCCCACCGTGATCTTTGATCGGCTCAGATAAAGGCATTACTACCTTCTGTCCTTTAGTTTCCTCAGTATTTTCCAATTCCTCTCTTAGAGTTTTTCCGGTGACTGTCATTGCGTCTCCATGTAGGAGACCTCCCTCCAAGAGCTCTCTCAAAACCAAAGAAACCCCACCAGCCCGATGTAAATCTGTGGCAACGAACCGACCGCCAGGCTTGAGGTCTGCTATTAGCGGCGTGCGTCTACTGATTACGTCAAAGTCCTCTATAGACAAATCGACCTTGCTCTCATGAGCCAAGGCTAGAAGATGTAAAACTGAATTAGTCGACCCGCCAGTCGCTACAGCGGCAGCAATGCCGTTCTCGAAGCTTTCACGAGTCATCACATCTCTTATCTTGAGTCCTCTTTCAACCAAATCGACGACTAGCCTTCCACTTTCACGAGCCACCCTCTCCTTATCTACATCTACTGCCGGTACAGATCCGCTCCCCATAGCCGATACACCCATAGCTTCAAAGACTGTAGCCATGGTATTAGCTGTAAACTGACCTCCACACGATCCTGGACCAGGACAGGCAACACGTTCAAGTTCGTCAAGTTCATCCTGTGTAATACGTCCGGCAGCACATGCTCCTATTCCCTCAAAAACATCTTGAATAGTGACATTCTGTCCCTTGTACTTGCCAGGTTGGATTGATCCTCCATAGAGCATCAGTGAAGGACGATTGATTCGAGCCATACCCATGACAGTCCCAGGGATTGTTTTATCACAGCCCGAGAGTGTCACTAATCCATCAAAGAAATAGCCCCTGCAAACCAACTCTATCGAATCTGCGATAACCTCTCTGCTCACCAAAGAAGTTGTCATTCCTGAGGTACCCATTGTAATGCCATCAGAAACCGCAATGGTATTGAATTCAAGAGGCACTCCTCCAGCCTCCCTGATACCCTCCTTCACCCATTGCCCTAGTTCTCTGAGATGGGTGTTACAAGGTGTAGTATCTGTCCACGTATTGGCTACACCGATAAGAGGTTTGCCGAAATCCTCGTCTTCCAGACCTACAGCCCGCAACATAGAACGTGCCGCAGCTCTATCTCTTCCCAAGACCAGTTGGTGGCTAATAAGAGGAAGTTTTCGAGGGAGCTCGTTCATCTTGCCAATCTCCAATCCAAAAAATTAATGATAATCATATAGTCTGAACTGTTCGAGGTTATACCCAAGACATCCTCGAACGCAGCTCTCTGCCCACTGACTCTATACCATGAAGCTTTTCTTCTTCTCTCTTTCTCTCGAAATTTTTCCCACCAGTTTTCGCCTCTTCGATCCATTGGCGAGCGAACGCTCCAGATTGCACGTCCTTTAGAATCTCTCGCATCTCCGCCCTGACAGCATCACCAATCACCCGATTGCCACTAACATAATCACCATATTCTGCGGTATCACTGACTTCGGATCTCATACCTGAAAGTCCTCGAGCATAAGCCAAATCAACTATGAGTTTCATCTCGTGAAGACATTCAAAGTATGCGAGTTCAGGGTCATATCCTGCGTCTACCAAAGTTTCAAAGCCAGCTTTTACTAGTTCACTAAGCCCACCGCATAAGACTGCTTGTTCTCCAAAAAGATCGGTCTCTGTCTCGTCTGCAAATGTTGTTTGAAGAACTCCCGCCCTTGTACATCCAAGTGCGTTCGCATAAGCCAAGGTATACTCCAAAGCATTTCCACTTGCATCATTGTGGACACCTATCAGTGCTGGAACACCTCTTCCGGCCTGGTATTGTTCCCTCACTTTGTTGCCAGGAGATTTGGGTGCGACCAAAATGGTGTCTACACCTGCAGGCGGGCTGATCTCACCGTAGTGAACATTGAAACCATGCGCGAAAAGGACAGCGTCTCCTTCCTTCAGATGCGGCTCTATCTCCGAGTGATAAACTTCTGTTTGACGAGTATCGGGAATGAGAATCGCGATGGTATCTCCCCATTCACTAGCCTCTGCAACAGATCTAACCTCGAGGCCCTCGCGGAGGGCATGTTCAGCAGATTTACTACCCTCGTAAAGACCCACCATAACAGATACTCCACTGTCCCTGAGATTTAAAGCATGAGCATGTCCCTGACTTCCAAATCCAATGATGGCGACCCGACGTCCTGTCAGGAGTTCAGGATTCGCATCGTGCTCTTCAAAAAACGTTGCTTTCAAGACTTTATCGCTCATAATATGTTTTCCTTTGTTATCTGACTCTACTATTAAACCATTGTAACCCTAAACATTACAGTTTAAGAATCTTCTAGCTGTTCGGCAGTCACGACCACGAAAAGGCTGGAAAGTTCTTTCACTATTCTATCTGATCCAGCCTGAACTACTTCGTCAGTGACGCTCATGACAACGCTATAAATTTCTCCCGATTCCTTAGAGAGGGTCAAGCTATCAATATTGATAGCTCTTCTTCTCAAGACACCCAGGACGCGCTCTAGAGCTCCAGCTTCATTCTTGAGTCCTACCAACAGGGTGTATTTCGACATCATCACACTTCAGTCGGCAGACTGGGGCCCATTACAAGACCATGGAGAGCTGTCCCCGAAGGAACTATAGGATAAACATTCTCCTCCTCAGAAACTCTCAATTCTAATAATACTGGCCCTTTCTCGTTAGATACCGAATCAAGAACTTCCTCCAGGTTTTCAGCGCAATCCACGACATACCCAGCAATACCATAAGCACTCGCTATTGTTACCAAGTCTGGTCCAGACAGTGCTACTGCCGAATATCTGCGTTCATAGAAAGACTCTTGCCACTGTCTTACCATCCCTAGGCACTGATTATTAATAACTACTATCCGTAGGCCAAGATTTTCCTGAACTACCGTGGCAAGTTCTTGAATATTCATCTGAAACCCTCCGTCACCAGCAACTACCCAAACAGTCCGGGACGGGTTGCCCACAGCCGCACCAATGGCCGCAGGAAGAGAATAACCCATCGTGCCCAAACCTCCAGAAGTTAGATGTGATCGGGGCGTTACATCAGGAAGCTCTTGTGCAACCCACATCTGATGTTGGCCCACATCTGTGCAGACAATACCTCCAGAATGACTGACCCTCTGCGTTACATAACGGACAGCTTGCCTGCCACCAAGGGGCCCTGGATTTGGAAAGCAGTCCACATTGGGTTCAGCCTCTCGACTCCATTCCTTCAACTCATCCCACCACTGGGGATATATTTTCTTTGAAACTCCTTCTGCAAATACAGGAAATGTATCTTTCAGGTCTCCCAAAATGAAAACATCTGGCTCAATGGTGCGACCCGGCATGCCAGGGTTTATATCGAAAGCTACTACCTGCGCCCTAGGCGCAAATTCATCTACCTTCCCAATGACCCTATCGTCGAACCTACAACCCAAGCCAATAACAAGGTCGGCGTTCTGTATTCCCATATTGGCTCTCTCTGTCCCATGCATACCTGGTAGGCCAAGACAAAGACTGTGGCTAGCCTGAAATCCATCCAAACCAAGTAAGGTTGTGGTTACAGGAAGATCCGCTCTCTCCGCAATATCCCTTATTAGACCTGTCACACCTGCTTCTACGGCCCCCCTGCCAATCATAAGCAATGGTCTTTCTGACTTGTCAAGCAACTCTAAAACCTCTTGAACACAATTGCCATCGGCCTCTAATTCTGTCGGGTTAGTCTTTGGATCAGAACTTTCTTCAATCTTCAATGAAATTCCAGGAATATGAGCGACCAATTCTGGAGGAACCGGACTCGCTTGAATATCCTTAGGGAAATCGATTAACACTGGGCCAGGCCGTCCTGCTATAGCCAAAGAAAAAGCTGTGGAGAGCATCTCAGGAATGTCCGACATTTGATTTATTTGAAACCCATGCTTAGTCACCGGCATAGTAACACCAACAATATCCGTCTCTTGGAAAGCATCCGTACCTAGGACTGAAAGCGGCACTTGGCCGGTGATGGCAACTAGAGGTACACCATCCATCATAGCTGTAGCTAGGCCCGTCACAAGGTTTGTGGCTCCTGGACCACTTGTGGCTACACAAACCCCAACCCTGCCAGTCGCTCTAGAATAACCGTCCGCGGCATGCGCCGCTGCTTGTTCGTGGCGCATGAGTATGTGTCGAAGCTCTCGTTTTCTATACAGTGCATCGTAAAATGGAAGGATGGCACCTCCAGGATGTCCAAAAAGAACTTCCACGCCATGTGCCACTAACAAATCACACAGGAGATCAGCTCCTGTAAGTACACGAACCATAATTCTTAACCACCCATCGTTGTTAAATACAGGCCTTCGTCGACACCTCTTTTCACAATCGTCAATGTATTCATATTTATTTCCCCAAACAAAGTATAGCTAATAAAACGTAGCGGGTCCCCCAGAATTATCCGAAGGACCCGCTACGTTTTATCTTTGCTTCCCTTCGTAGAGTTTTGCTTAGGCAACTCCCCAAAAGACGCACGCGCGATCTCTCTCGGCAGGGCTCGTAACTCGAGACCCGCCGCCCATAATCATGACAACCATCGAGATCACTGTGCTCTTGTCCACCTGATACATACTCCCAATCTCAATACATTTCTTTTTTCGGAATTGAAATTTGGCATCTTCGGGATCAGCAAGTCAAGAGGGTGCCTACAGTTCTCCTTCTAATGGAAATTTTTCACCATCTACAATTCTGACCCTAGCAAACAGAGCAAACTCTCCTAACTTTACCTTCACCACATCACAAACTGAAAGAATTTGTTACTCAAATATCTCTCTTATCATGGAGAAATGATATGCTACAACGCTTTCGCCTGTTTAGAATCATTTATTGCATACCTGCCTTGCTATTTATAGTTCTTCCCGAAACCTCAGAAGCCCAACAAAGATCATTTACCCCTGAAGACGCTTTAAATGTAAGGTTACCCACGATTCAAGACATGTCCAAAGATGGACGCAAAGTGGCTGTGACAGTGCAAACTCAGGGTGATCGACTAAATGTTGACCACAGTCGCTTTGGAGATCCGACCTACGTCTCCCCGAACAAATCTGAGATATTAATAATAGACACCGAAAGTGGAACTCAGCATCAGCTTTTCGAAGGCGACCCCGCTCCAGTAAGAAACTTACGATGGTCCCCCGACGGACTCGAATTAGCATTCTTGAGATACACAGATAGCACCTTCAAGCTAATGGTCCATAATGTACAAACAGAACAGACTGAGGAAGTCAAACTGGACTCTCAACTTTCGTTGGCTTCTAATTCACCATTAGAATGGAGCCCGGATGGAAAAAATATAGCTATTGGGCTTAGGTCTCTCGACTGGGAAATCGAGACTCGCCAAGCCTATCTGGATCTCTCCGAAGGCCCCATCGTAGTCCAAGACTCGGACAATGATTTTTTGGCCTGGGATGCCGTGAGAAAATCTACTGACGAAATTATACTGAGTTTAGTAAATTTAGCAGACGGCTCAGTGCAGCAAGTCCTACCAGAACAACCGATTGTTTCACCTAAATTTTCCCAGGATGGTCAGTCCTTAGTCTACACGACAGCAACCCGCCTCAGAACTAGCTATCTCAGATCTCAAGGAACTGAATACGAGATCTTCAAATTAGATCTCTCAAGTCTAGAGAATCAGTCCGTTCATTCCAGCGGTGAAAAACGGATTAATCCCATATGGAATTCCCCGATAGATGCGTTTGCGTATTCAAGTGACGGAGATATTTTTCTTCGTTCCCTTGCCGCAGACACCTTGGTAAATCTAACTCCTTCTATCACATCGGACTCTGAGGAGTACGAATTCGAAATTGTTCGCTGGAATGCCCTGGGTACTGACTTGCTACTCAGCTCTCAGGAAGGCTACCACCTCCTCGACATTCAATCTGGAGACATAGCTCTGATCTACGGATTTGAGGACGAAGAAGATGAGAGGCCAGACTTGGAAATTCAGTCTTGGACCGACGACGGTAAGCACCTATATATCAGTTATTCTGCCTCAGACCGATGGGAACGTGGGTTGCTCCGTTATAACGTTGAAACCCAATCTTCAGAAGATTTGATATTAGACCACAATCTCTACAGAAACTGGAATATCTCAGAAGATGCATCGACAATAGTTTATAGTAAAACGGACGGCGACATACCTCCAGAAGTATGGGTTTCGGATAATTCATTCAGTAAGCCCAGACGGCTTACTGAACTCAACCCCTGGATCAAAAATATTAAGCTGACTAAAAGTGAGCTTATCTCTTATCTAAATGTAGATGGCAAAAAACTGTATGGAATACTGTACTACCCAATCGATTACGATCCTCAGAAAACTTATCCCTTAGTGGCCGAAATTTATGAGACATTTTTTGATAATGGCTTTAATGCGAATATGAACCTTCTAGCTAACCAAGGCTGGTTCGGGTTCCGACCATCTGTAGACCTAGAGATAGGATTTCCTGGTGAAGCATGGGTTAAAGGAGTGACGACCGCCATCAATACAGTGATCGACCGTGGTTTAGTTGATGAAAACAAATTGGGTGTTCACGGTACAAGCTATGGAGGCTATGCAACCAACTTACTCATAACACAAACCAACCGTTTTGCTGCAGCAATCAACATCTCTGGAAAAGTGAACATCATAAGCTTTTTAGGAGACAGTGAGAAAATCACTACTCGAAATTACATAGCTGCAGAAGAGGGCCAAGATCGAATTGGGGCAACGCTATGGGAACAGCCCCAAAAATACATTGCACATTCAGCAATCATGTTCGCCGACAGAATAGACACCCCTTTGTTAATGTTGTCGGGAGAAGATGACTGGAATGTGCCTGAGACTAACCAGAGAGAAATGTATTACGCACTCAGACGATTAGAAAAGAAAGTTACCTGGGTAAACTATATGCGAGCTGGACACGGTGCTGGACGTGCTGGTACAAAGGAGGACTTTCTCGACCATTGGAATCGAATTTTCGACTGGTACTCCACTTATTTTTCAGAAAAAGAACAATAATGCCATACAGTTGGTTCCTGTACGAATTGATAAGCGATACCAAGCTATTGATTTTACTGAGCTAACGGTATTTGAAGTGCCTCTGAATTCTCTTCTATATCATATCGAGACATCTACCTTACGTAGAGGCAAAACTAGTATCCTATGTATGTGTCTTGTAGAACCAAGAAGAGCTTTGCAGTAGGCCAGTCAACGTCTTTGGGATCGAAGAAGGCATGGCCCGTAAGTCACGGTTTCGCCGTTTTCTATACAAACGCCAAACTCTATACCAATATTGTAGGTGCCCTTTCTCTTTAGCTGACTGCTCTCGTAGTAGGACTCAAACGGCGAATCCTTCTTCATAGCAGGATCTCCAGCCAATCAGAGTTAATACACCCTGAGTCTACTTTGTTCGCGAAGGAACTGCTTCAAGTAATACGGGCCTCCAGCTCCAGAACCCCCTGATGAGCTACCTTTCCATCCCCCGAAAGGATTCACGCCTGGCCATGCGCCCGCAGTTGCTCCAGCTCGCCTATTGGCATAAACAGTTCCAGCTTGAATACTGTTGAAGAAGCACTCTATTTCATTTTCTTCTTCCGAAAAGATACCTGCGGTTAGTCCATACTCCGTAGAATTAGCAAGATTTATTGCTTGATCTAAATCATTAACTTCTGCTATCGCTGTAATTGGAACGAATAGCTCCTTTTGGAACAACTCATGGTCGAGTGGCAGACCATCTATTACCGTCGGCTCAACGTAGTAACCGTGGTCGAAAATGCCTCCGCTGAGACGGGTCCCTCCAGTCAAGACTCTACCACCATCTGCGACTGCTTTTTCTATGGCTCTTGTATACCTCTGAAATGCAGCCTCATTAATGACCGGACCCAACCAGACATCCTTATCCAATGGATTCCCCTGCACCACTCCCACTGATTTCTCCAAAAGTAAATCGATGAAGTCTTTATTAATATTTTTCTGGGCGTATACTCGGGAGCAAGCAGAACATTTCTGTCCCTGCAGACCAAAAGCTGAATTTTTCACTCCTTCAGCCGCCTTATCTAGGTCGGCAGATTCCATTACTAAGGCAGGGTTCTTGCCTCCCATCTCTGCAATGAATGGTTTGGGCAAGGGCGCCATTGACGACTCTCGCATCAGCTGCATGCCTATATCATAAGATCCAGTAAAAACCACACCATCTATATCCGACCCTAATACTAAGCCCCTAGAAACAACTTCATTGCTTCCAGTAACGAAGTTGAAGGCACCGTCCGGTAAATCAGTCTCGGATATTACCTGGGCTAGGCGAGCAACAGAGAGAGGTGTGAGTGGAGAAGGCTTTACAATAACAGTATTCCCCGTCACAAGGGCAGCTCCCATCGGACCAGCCGTGAGTGCCATAGGGAAGTTAAAGGGAGATATAACTGCCCACACTCCATAAGGACGAAGAACACTCAAACTACTCTGTCCCTGCGAAGAGTCACCGAATGACGTCACGAATCCATTATGCTCTTCCATCCGATCACAGTAGTAGTCAATGAAATCAGAACATTCTTCAACTTCACCCACACATTCCATCCGATTTTTTCCTACTTCATAGCCCAAAATCAGAGACAGTTCCCATCGTGCTCTTCGAATCGCTTCAGAAACGTCTCTCAAACATTCTACACGTGCTCGCCAGTGAAGAGCACTCCATTGAGGTAAAGCGTTACGGGCTGCAGATACAGCCTCACGAACGTGCTCTTCAGTCCCATTTTGGAAAGTGCCCAAGAGTATCCTGTCATCGACAGGGCTATAACCTTCGAACTTCTCGTTTGATAGAACTTGACTGCCATTAATAACCATTCCGTGCTCTTCACCGAAGCTCTGAGTCACCCGGTCCATTTCCGCCTCTAGGGCATTATGTACATCCTGCATGCCGTCCCCACCTAGTGTAGCGTAGGTAATTTTAGTTGCTGGGCTATCTGTCATATTCGTCTCCTGACAATGCTTAGTATTATTTAATTAAATGAAATTTGCTACAAATTTTCTATCGATGCGATCTTTTAGCTTCATGGCCCACCTTCCTTCGAAGGAGCGACCCCACTTCCCTCCCACTGCACTACCATTCCCAAGGTTCATTAGCGTCAAGAAATCTCCCTGTGGGTGGTAGTTTTTAAGAGGGCTACCCTCTAGCCAATTGTACAAATTATGAGTCAAGTATGGACCCTGTCGTACCGCATAGACTCCTGCCTTGGGAGTTGACGGTGCCTCAGCCAAAGTTGCACAATCACCAACCCCAAAAAGATTATCGTATTCCTCAAACTGCAAGGTTGAACGCGTCAAGACAAACCCCCTACGGTCTGTTGCTAAACCCGATTCTTTAAAAACCATCTGGCCCCAAGGACCTGTAACCCATATTAGTAGGTCAAAATCCAAATTTTGACCATTATTCAGAACAACCGAATCTTCCAGAACTTCACAGACCTCTAAGTTACGTTTAATACTGATCCCTCTTCGCTTCACATGAGATAAAATGCGCTTTCGGATAGATGCAGAATAGCCTAACAGTAATTCTTCGCTTTTTTCGATTACTGTAACGTCAGTTGGGAATCCTAAAGATGCAAAGCGGTTCTCAAGAGTGAAACTCAATTCTACTCCGCCTGCCCCACCTCCCACTACTAGAATAGAAACCGAATCCTGAATATTACCATGGGATTCTTTCTCGATTACCTCTTCTATCTGGTGACAGAGTTTTCCGATAGGACGAGTCGGTACTGCATATTCTTTCACGCCAGATACCTCTAGCCCAGCAACAGTAGATCCTATATCAAACGACGCGACATCGTAAGAAATCTCCTCATTGTTTTCCAGGAATATTTTCTGATTTTCTGGATCTATACGGACCACACGGGCAATGACCAATCTGGCGTTAGCCCTCTGAGCTAATCGACAGACATCAATCACTATCTCTTCTTTGCTGTACTGTCCTGAAATAAAACCAGGAACCATCCCCGAATAGACCGCCAACGGAACATCAACGATTACAGATATCTTGCTATTTTCTGGTGGCTTTTGAGCAAAGCTCCTAAGAGTTTGAATATGGGTATGGCCACCCCCGACTAAGACTACTTCTCGCACAGCAGACAAACCGGCCGAACCTTTTTTCTGGTCTGGACTAAATCATCATAGTTAATAAATGGACAGTACTACTGTCATGGCAATCGGCCAAGAGTCCCTAGCCTCTTTTCATGGAAAAAATATTACTAGCAAATATTTTTCTAACCCCATATCATTAGATTTTATTTGATGTTTGATGGTTATTTTAACTACTCGGAGTTCCATGTCCATGTTCAATTCTATATTTAACAAATCCGATGAATCCAAGCGCACCAAAATAGAAAAGATCTATCAGACCCAGAGGAATCGCTTCCTTGGGATCCAAGAGATGACCCCTGAGGAACTCAAAGAAATCGAGTCAACAGAGAACCTTACCATTGTGGATACACGAACTCCTGCAGAACAGGAAGTGTCTATGCTTCCTAAAGCCATCACTGTTGAGCAGTTCGAGGCCCATCCAGAAAAATATTCAGGAACCAAAATAATCGCATATTGTACAGTCGGAGTACGTAGCGGAATGTTCGTCAAAAGCCTCAACCAGAGCGAGTGGGATGCCTACAATCTGATGGGCGCAATCCTCGGCTGGACGCATGTGAATGGTGAGCTGACATCTTCAGAAGGTTCCACCAAAAATGTACATATTCACGGACCTGGTATGAACCTTGTAGCTGAGGGATACAAAGCTATTTGGTAAAGGATCCCAGTGCTTGAGATCTGATCCTAAAATAGTTTAATTTCTCGTTGGGAAGGAGCCTTTTTCTGTGGCGAAGCGATGTTAGTTTAATAGAAATATCTGCGAGGATTTGAATGAAAAATAATGTGACCACTGCCCTGCCCGTACGCGCCTCTTTCGGCGAAACTATGCGCCCAGGTAAATGGTGGATACAACCAGTTGCTGTTTTCCTGGGTTTAGGGTTTTTTATCGGCTATGGAACATGGGCTGCTTTTCAAGGGGAACACTACCATTTTGAAAACTACCTTTCACCCTTCTATTCTCCGGAATTATTCGGGGAAAGTCATCATGCTGTATTCGGTCCAAAGCCCAGTTGGTGGCTGAGTTGGCTACCCTGGTCTCCAGCTTTTCTGATTCTCTGGGCTCCTGGAGGATTTCGTTTCACATGTTACTACTACCGTGGAGCCTACTATAAAGCTTTTTGGGCTGACCCTCCTTCTTGTGCAGTCGGAGAGCCCCGGAAATCCTACTGGGGAGAAAGGTCTTTCCCTCTGATTTTCCAAAATATTCATCGATATTTCATGTACCTGGCACTGCTGTTTGTAGTATTCTTATCATACGATGTCTGGAGAGCTACTTTTTTTGAAGACACCGTTACAGGTACCGTAAGCCGTGGGATCGGAGTGGGGACTATAGTCTTAGCTATCAATGTCATACTACTAGGTGGCTATACGCTAGGATGTCACTCTTTGAGGCATTTGATCGGAGGAAAACTAAATGTCCTCTTCGACAAACCTGTGCGACGAACTGCTCATGACTGTGTCACTTGTTTAAACCGTAAACACATGCTCTTCGCCTGGATGAGCCTGTTCTGGGTTGGATTTTCCGACGTTTATGTTCGCCTGTGTTCAATGGGCATCTGGATTGATTGGAGGCACATTTTTAATGGATAACTATTCGAAGCATGAACATGATGTCCTCATCATTGGGGCTGGTGGAGCTGGACTCAGAGCCGCCATAGAGGCCTCTGCCGCAGGAGCGTCAGTGGGCTTGGTAAGCAAATCCTTACTTGGAAAAGCTCACACTGTCATGGCGGAAGGAGGAATGGCAGCTGCACTCTCGAATGTTGATGAAAGAGACAGCTGGAAGGTCCATTTTGCTGATACGATGAGGGGTGGACAATACTTAAACAACTGGAGGATGGCTGAAATCCATGCACAAGAAGCCCCAGAACGAGTCAGAGAACTCGAAGCCTGGGGAGCTGTGTTCGATAGAACTAAGGAAGGCAAAATTCTGCAGAGAAATTTCGGAGGACATGCCTATCCTAGGCTTGCCCATGTTGGAGACCGCACAGGTTTAGAAATGCTAAGGACCCTCCAAGACCACGGAGTACATCAGGGCTTAGATGACTATCAAGAATGCACTATAACCCGACTCTTCAAGGATGGGGACAGAGTCACTGGAGCATTTGGTTACGATAGAGAAAGCGGACACTTTAGAATTTTCCAAGCTGGAGCAGTTATTATAGCAACTGGCGGAATCGGAAGAGCTTTTAAGGTTACGTCAAATAGCTGGGAAGGTACTGGAGACGGACACTCTTTAGGATATGAAGCCGGAGCAGAATTGATTGACATGGAATTCATCCAATTCCATCCAACTGGAATGGTTTGGCCACCTAGTGTGAGGGGTCTTTTGGTCACAGAAGGGGTCCGAGGGGAAGGTGGAGCGCTTAAAAACTCCGAAGGCCAACGATTTATGTACGACGATATCCCACCTCTATACGAAAATCAAACTGCAGATACACCAGAAGAAGGTTGGCGTTACGTCACCGGAGACAGAGAAGCTCGAAGGCCTGCCGAACTTCTGACTCGTGACCACGTTGCTCGATCTATCGTTAGGGAAGTTAAAGAAGGACGGGGCAGTCCTCACGGAGGAGTCTTCTTAGATATCGCTTGGATTAAAGAAAAAATCCCTAACGCAGAAGAACATATCAAGCGTAAACTTCCAGCAATGTACCACCAATTCATGGAATTGGCTGGAATTGATATAACTAAAGAACCCATGGAAGTAGGCCCTACTACTCATTACGTCATGGGAGGCATCAGGGTCGACCCTGAGTCTCAAATGTCTACTGTCCAAGGTTTATTTGCAGCTGGAGAAGCTGGGGCAGGACTTCACGGTGCCAACAGGCTAGGTGGAAACTCTCTTTCAGACCTGTTGGTATTTGGAAAAAGAGCCGGTGAATACGCTGCTAGTTTTGCTAATGAAAAAGGCATAAGTGATATAGACCCGGAGGAAATTCACAGAGCTGAACAGGAAGCATTGGATCCACTAAAACGACAAAACCAGTCCACCTCTCTAAATCCCTACCAATTACAGTTTGAACTGCAAGATTTACTGCAGGAAAAAGTCGGAATCATCCGGAAGGAAGACACGCTGGAGGAGGCCACTAAAGAAATTGAGGGGCTAGCCGAAAAAGCTAAATCAGTAGCGGTTACTGGCAACCGAAAATTCAATCCGGGATGGCACACCGCACTGGATCTCAAGCACCTCCTTACCGTAGCGAAAGCATGCGCTTGTTCTGCACTCACGCGAGAAGAGAGCCGAGGAGCTCACTCTAGAATTGATTTTCCAGACAAAGAGACTGGCTACTGGGCTAAACACACTATCGGCCTGCGGAAAGGCAAAGATGGAGATATGGAAGTTGTGAAAACTCCCATTCCAGAGATTCCAGAAAAACTCCAAAAAATTATCGGGGAGCAAGGATAATGACAACTGCTACATTCAATATCTGGCGTGGAGATGCCGCAGGTGGGGAGTTCACGGAATACACAACTGAACTTTCAGAGGGTATGGTAGTCTTAGATGCTATGCATCAGGTGCAAGCTGAACAAGCACAAGACCTCGCGATACGGTGGAACTGTAAAGCAGGTAAATGCGGCTCATGTTCTGCAGAAGTGAACGGGATGCCGAAACTAATGTGCATGACCCGAATGAGTGATCTACCAACTGACGAGCCAATTACCATTCAACCTCTCAAAGCTTTCCCGCTTATTAAAGACTTAGTAACGGATGTTTCCTGGAATTACAAAGTCAAAAAGAAAATCGCACCATTTAAACCACGTCAACCTGATTTCGAAGACGGGTCTTGGGAAATGCATCAATCAGACGTTGACAGAGTCCAAGAATTTCGAAAATGCATTGAATGTTACCTATGTCAGGACGTCTGTCATGTTTTGAGAGACCACCACATGCACGAGGAATTTATCGGTCCAAGATTCCTTGTATATAGCGCCGCACTGGAGATGCATCCCCTTGATACAGAAGACCGGAGAGAAGACCTCAGGGAAACCCAAGGAGTTGGTCTCTGTAATATCACCAAATGTTGCACCAAAGTGTGTCCTGAAGGAATTACAATAACCGATAACGCTATAATTCCTCTGAAAGAACGCGTTGTAGACGATGCATACGATCCCCTCACGAAATTAGTACAGTTAGTTACTAAGAAGAAAGGTTGAGTTAGATTAGGAACACTGGAGTCCAAAAGGAATTCTTAATAGGTGACAGGCGGTCCGAAAATATGACTACAAAGACCTGCTTATGAAGCATCCTACCAAAGCGCGAGCCTCTGCTGGCGCAACGGTAGGAAACGTCATTTGTGGATTTGATATCCTTGGACTGGCCTTGGACAACTCAGATAATAGCTTGGGAGACATAGTTGAGGTCACCCGCCGACCAAGTCCAGGTATCACGATTAAGCGTGTCCATAGTAGTGACTCAGGGATACCCACAGACCCTGAAAACAACGTAGCTGGAGTAGCAGCCAGAGCCGTGTTAGAGCGAGCTAATGCAACTACTGCTGGCTTAGAAATCGAAATCTGGAAGGGTCTACCTCTATCTGGAGGAATGGGAGGAAGTTCAGCAAGTTCAGTTGCAGCAGCCATCGCAACAAATTCTCTACTGGACTCCAACCTATCTAGGCAAGAGCTGATGCTTTGTGCATTGCAAGGCGAAAATCTAGCAACTGGGTCCATGCACCCAGACAACGTAGCGCCAGCCCTTTATGGAGGGATAGTGCTAATACGACCAGAAGACTCGACCAACCCTCTCCCACTACCAGTTCCCAAAGGAATGTCTCTGGCTTTAATACATCCAAAGCTGAAATTGGATACAAAATCTATGAGAGATATTTTACCAACACACATTACTCTTGACCAAGCAACGGCACAGTCCGCAGACGCCTCGTCTTTTGTCCTAAGCCTTTTCGAAGAAAACTGGGATCTCTTAAAGAAGGTTTTGGTGGACAGAATAGCCGAGCCAACTCGTAAACAGTTCATCCCTGGGCTCGATAGAGTGAGATCAGCAGCCCTCAAGTCAGGCGCACTAGGGGCTGGAATTTCTGGGGCCGGTCCTTCTATTTTTGCTCTTTGCAAGGACCAAGCAGACGCCAACCTTGCAGGTCAAAACATGAAACGAATTTTTCAAGAGATAGATGTTGGAGCTGACCTATACGTCCGCCCTATAGCTCAGACAGGTGCTGGGGCACAGTTGTTAGAAGTAAGTTGAAGTATGTGAGCACCAAAGGGCACAGCCCTCCGACCAATCTATTGACTGCCCTGACCGAGGGAATCGCACCAGACGGAGGATTGTACCTACCGGAGCTATTTCCAACCCTTGATTCCACCACCCTTCACAGGATGAAAGGTCTTCCCTTTAGTGAAGTTTCCCGAATCATTAGTCAACACCTTTTGGGCGGCGAACTACAATCGAAAAACCTAGATGAACTGATCCACGAATCTCTAAACTTTACAACTCCATTATGTGAATATCAAAAGGACATCTTCGGATTGGAGTTGTTCCATGGCCCGACTTTATCGTTCAAAGATGTTGGAGCACGATTTCTGGCTCATCTGCTAGATTTCCTAAGAGATAAAGATGACCAACCACTCTACATCTTGGTAGCAACGTCTGGTGACACTGGAAGTGCAGTAGCCCAGGGATTTTTTGACAAAGAAGGAATCCAAACCGTTATCCTTTTCCCCTCTAAGGGAGTTACTCCTCTGCAGGAAAGTCAATTTGCTACCTTAGGTGGGAATGTCCACGCTCTGGAAGTTTCTGGAACCTTCGATGACTGTCAAAGATTAGTTAAATCAGCATTTTTAGACCATGAACTTAATAAAAAGATCAAACTTGGCTCCGCAAATTCTATCAACATCGGACGTTTGTTGCCTCAGATCTTTTATTATTTTCATGCTTATGGACAATTGTCAGCTGATAGAGAAACATTATTCTCAGTTCCATCGGGAAACTTCGGAAACCTCACTGCAGGATTAATAGCGAAACGATTGGGTCTTCCAGTTAGGGGTTTTACAGCAGCTACCAATATAAATGATACCGTTCCAGAATACCTCAATACTGGACTTGTTAGACCTAGAAAATCTGTCCCCACTATAAGCAACGCTATGGATGTAGGTGATCCCAGCAATCTTGCTCGCATTGAATATCTTTACCAAAATGATCTGGCAAACATCCGACGTGACATAGTAGGAAGTGTACACAGTGACGAGGAAACACGTGCTTGTATTAGAAAAGTCTACGAATCAACAGGGAAGATTTTAGACCCGCATTCCGCCGTCGGTTATCTCGGCATTAAGTCAGGAATTTCCAGGTTCGGGCCTGGACCTTCTGTGTTCTTAATGACCGCTCATCCCATTAAGTTCAGAGAGACTGTCGAACAAGAAACCAACTGTGTAATGACGGTGCCAGAATCAATATCATCTGCTTTGTCATCGAAACGACAGGTCGTCCCGATTGGTCCTAACGTGTCAGAACTACGTGAATTTCTGCTGGGCCAACCTCAAAGCAGGCAAAAACACCAATCAAATTTTCAAGAGGCCAATTAAATTTTTTAATTCCTCGGGAAAAGGATGACCTCTTTCATAGCTTCGATGTCTGAAACAAGCTCCATTTCGCCTCCTGGAAAACCATTCTGATCTAAGATATATGCCATGATATCTAAATAAGTATTGGTAGACAGACCACCAGGATTATCTTCTGGCATATAGTAGACTATCTCCTCGTAGAGGTAACCCAATGAAGAACCACGCCAATCTCTCTGAAAACTTCTCCCTCTAAATTCACTGGAGGAGTGACACGATAGACACGTTTCACGAAATGAGTCTTCACCTCTCTCAGACTGAGCCGGTGTGTAGAGTGAAATTGGCCCACTAGACTCTGGTTCTGGAGACTCCTCCTTTACCACAGGAGAAGAGTCATTCACCGGAGTTTCGCTTACACCAGAGGGGTATCTCCCGGGAGCCACTTCAGTCCCACTAGCACATCCAAACATGATTCCTACTGACATCAACAATAATTTAGCATTCAAGCTGTTCATCAAAATCCTCTGAAACAGATCTAAACCAGTTAGACACAAAGAAATGTTCAATAATCACTATCTCTACTTGTAAAACCCAACTCGCTACACGTCTATAAATTGGCGAAACATATATCCTTTAATCAAGTCCCCTTTTAGGAGAGAACTTCTTGGGCAAGAGAGAGTTGGTGGGTGTACTCATCCTATTTTTTCAAGTACCCACCTTTTGTAATCTTTTTCATTGACAACATAAGACCAGTGTAGAAGTGATTGCTGAATCCGTGGACTAACCGTCTCGCTTTGGATTATGTCACAGCCATGACTGTAGATTTTCTTGTAAATAATATTTCTCCATCTTCCCCTTGGTCCACAAAAAGCCTGCCATCTCTTGATCTGCCGTTCATCATCTGTATGTCTTCGACCGAGAAAATATTTACAATACCATTCAAACCATCCCCTGGGATCATCTTGATGCATCCATCCTTTCGCTTCCCATTCTTCCTGGCTCTGGCCCGCTTTTATTCCAAAATAATTAATGTCACTTTCATATTTTTCTGAGTGATACAACTTTTCGTCTAGATTTTCAAACCAAGTATCAGGAAAATCCCTATAATCGATCAACCTAGAAAAGTAAGTGCCCCCAAAAATACCACGAGATATCATCTCTTCCGGTGTTAACATCGGCTTGAATTCTATTTGCATGTATGATATACGCTCAGGATTGTTTCAAATGACTGCAAGACCATGGTATCCTAATTCCAAGATAACAAGACTGTGAAAAAAACATGAACATCTTGACTAAAAATCCAACATATAAGCACTATAAAGCACTCAACTAGATCTAGTGTTAGATTAGAAGGAATTTAAGACCATTTTGACTAGGCGGAAATTGTGAGGCAATTGACCATTTTATGGATCAGCGTGATTGTGGGTGTGCATATACCCACTACTGTGGCTGGACAAGGCTACGGACAATCTGTAGCGGTTAGTGATGATGAAATTTTTGTCGGAGAGTCTCTCAATGAAACATCGCCTGGATACGTTTTTATTTACCGTAAAGACCATAATAATACCTGGTCAGAAGTCCAGCGTTTAGAAGCCTCTAACTCCAACGTTGGAGATCACTTCGGACGAGCTCTCGCCTTTGCTGGAGAGCACCTGCTGATTGGTGCGACCGCCCTAGAAACAATTTATGTATTTGCTAAAAATGAAGATGGCTTGTGGACAGAGCGACAAAATCTTCAGGTAAGTGATTCCCAGGAAGGCGACTTTGTTGGACGAGTCAGTGCCTCGGATCCGAATCATGTTTTGATGAGTTCGCTAGCAAATTCCGAAGCTCGAGGAGCCGTGTATGTCTTCGAGAGGGACGAAGATACGGACCTTTGGAGTGAATCCGCAAAATTGATGGGGAGTGATACTGAACCAAATGATTTATTTGGATTTTCTCTTGCTATCGAGGACGGTGTAGTGTTAGTCGGAGCACCACGGCAAAACAATATTACTGGATCCGTATACACCTTCACTTTGGACCAAGACACGGGTGATTGGATAGAAAAAAATAAACTCACTGGAGAGGGGACCACTCCCAACAGTGGATTTGGAGTCGCTGTAGCGTTAGATGGTGGACAAGCAATTGTTGGGGCGGCCACGCATGACCAAGGTATGGGTATCGCATATACTTTTAATTACGAAGAAGAATCCGGTGAATGGAATCCAGCATCTAGCCTCAAAGCTTTTGATGAAGGAAATCCCGGAACTCAATTCGGAACTAGTATTCAGATCAATGAAGAAGAAGTATGGCTTTCTGCCCCTGGAGCCTCCGACTTTCAAGGTCGTGTCTATAGTATGTCTCAGGATCAGACCACAGGAGATTGGATAGGAGCCAAGAAGCTGGGCCACCAGGATTTGATTCAAGGCGATCAATTCGGAGGTGCAATCGCTGTGAAAGGAAACCTAGGTGCGATTGGTATCGTTGGAGCTGACTACCAGCTAGGGACTGTCGCGATTTATGAACGGATCGGAAGTGACTGGAACGAAGCAACAAGAGTTTTCAACGATTCAGACAACCTAAGTTCGATTACTGGAGCAGAAACCAGCTGTGAAGAAGGCTCTGCATCCGAATACACATGTAACGAAATCGACATGCTCTCTTTTTTATCAGTTGAAGATGTTGGAGGAGCAAGAGGAGTTCAGCTCAACGATGTCTGGGGCTGGACGGACCCATCTTCAGGTCGAGAATACGCCCTAGTTGGACGTTACGACGGAACTTCTTTTATAGATGTAACGGAGCCTTCTGATCCTCGATACTTGGGCAATCTCGCCATGACTGATGGTGCCAATGGTAACGTATGGAGAGATATCAAGGTCTACAAAGACCACGCATTTATAGTCGCCGATGGATCTGGACCTCACGGAATGCAAATTTTCGATCTGACAAAATTGAGAAAAGTCAGAAGTGAACCCCAAACATTCGAAGAAGATGCGCACTACAGTAGGATCGCAAGCGCTCACAATGTAGTGATCAATGAAGAAAGTGGATTTGCTTACATAGTCGGAGTGAATGGAGGAGGTGAGACCTGTGGTGGCGGACTTCACATGGTGAACATCCAGGATCCACAAACACCTATTTTCTCTGGATGTTTCCAGCACGCAAACACTGGCCGACAAAATACTGGGTACAGTCACGACGCCCAATGCGTCATCTACCAAGGTCCCGACACTGACTATACTGATCAAGAGATCTGCTTCAGTGCCAACGAGACTGCCCTTAGTATTTCTGACGTCAGTGATAAAGCCAATCCTATAGAACTCTCGATGGCGACGTACCCTAATGTCGCATACACTCATCAGGGATGGCTGGACGAAGAACACCAATATTTTTACATGAATGACGAACTGGATGAGGTCGGAGGAAATGTGGACCGCACTCGTACTTTAGTATGGGATGTCACTGATCTAGAAGACCCAGTGCTGGCCTTAGAACACTTCGCTGACAATGCAGCTTCCGACCACAATTTATACATCCAAGGTGACTTGATGTATCAATCCAACTATGTCAGTGGACTTAGAATACTGGACATTTCTGACAGGGAAAACCCTGAAGAAATAGGATTTTTTGATACCGTCCCCTGGACACCAGATGCGCCTGGTTTTGACGGTTCGTGGAGTAACTATCCTTTCTTTTCAAGCGGGATAATTATCGTGAATAGCGGAAAGGAAGGAATGTTCATTCTACGAAAAAATGAACGCAACTTAATACCTTAGAGGCCCACGAGCGTTTCAAGTAACTCATTAGGGTCTGGTCTAGTTGTGTAATCAGGATCTCCTGAGGCATATAGGATCACTCGGTCAGAGCCAACAATAAAATTGGCTGGGACTGGTAGAGTCCAGGAGTCGTCACCGTTCCATGCTAACAAATCAATACCCTTTTCTCGGTAAAATGATTTGAGATACTCAGGCATCTCAAAAGCGACCCCATAACTTTTAGCGATGTTATTTCTCGGGTCAGTAAGGATTTCAAAACTCAAGTCGTAACGCTTGAGATTAGATTCAATACGTGAAGAAATCTGTGGAGTAATACTTATAAGAGTAGCACCTTTATTTCTTATGTCTGGAAGAATTTTCTGGAGAGCTACCTGCTCAGCGCAACAGTAAGGTCACCATCTGCCCCGATAAAAACTAATAACGACAGGACCTTGATCTATCAAATTGGTCAAACTGATTGGGTTTCCTTTGGCATTTGAAGCTTCGAAAGCTGGAGCTATCTCTCCAACTTTAGCAAATTTTTCCACGATACCAGATTTACGAAGTTCTTCTATCGATCTTTCCGCTGCCGCTAAGAAATCAGGACCGAGCCTCGAAGGTGCATTTCTTTTTATTTCCTGCAGAGTTTCCTCAAGGACCATAGTGTCTATTCCCTCTACAAAGCTTATATTGTGTCCTGGAAGGCCAGTAAGTTAGCTATCCTGAAAGCTTGTGCATAGTAGCAACTCAAACCCACCAGAGAGCATATGAACTCAAGAAACAATATTCCCCTGCCGCTTTTATTGATTATCAGCCTGTCTTTCACACTCAGTTGTGTAGAAAGAGATTCTCGTGCAGGCAACCCACAATTGAGGGGAATGTTGTTCGATTCAATCATGACTCTGACAATGAATAGAGAAGCATTCTCTCCCATCAAGAATCTGCATTGGGGGATGGATCCTCTGGATGCAATGGAAAGTTACCGCGACGAAGTAATCAATGCTGACACTGAAGAAAAACTTTTCTATGCACTTGAGAAAGTCAGTAATGCAAGGAATGACAGACATCTAGACATTTCTCTTGTGGAGAATGGAATACGACTCAAAGAATCTTCTGGCATCGACGGAGGTGAAGGGACCGTCTATTCAACACCTTTGAAGATTTTACCCGACTATAGTGATCCGTCCGTCTATTTCGTGAGTGACCTATCAGGAAACCAGAGCCATTTTTCTTCTGGAACTGTTGCTCCTGGAGAACGGATTATAGCCGTTAATCACATGCCCATAGAGCAGTACGAAAAATCCGTCCGTCCTTACCATCCATCTTCTTATAGACCCAACTTTCGATGGCGGATGGCGGAAGGCATGACTGTAAAGACAGCGAACTTGCCCCCAATTTTCTATGGAGACCACTTGGTCTTGGAACTCGAAAAATTGGATGGATCTTCACACACCGTGCAACTCCCATATCTCCATCCAGACTCTATCCCTTGGCAAAATATCTCTGAGCCACAGTATCCTGGGTTCAAGCTAGAACACTCCACTCCCACGTACGACCTATATCTCCCTTTGGAAGACCAAGGAACTGTTGTCCTCACTTGGTATGGTTTCAGGGATACTATGATTGCTGATGTAGATCAATTGATGGAAATGGCCCAGGACAATAGCTGGCTAGATTTCGATATAATCATCGATGGGACTCGTAGCAGAGGAGGTTCAGCCGGTGCTTACGCTATGCAACGATTCAGTCCCAAACCCTTCAAAACTACCTTTGGAAATATACGTATCAGTGATGTGATCCCTATTTTCACACAGAACAAACGCTCGCAGGTACAATCAGGAGGAAGTCTTGATTCTGGAGTTCCAGAAGCTATGGATGATGGTACCTGGCTGATGGACTGGCTAGACAATGAAGTTGCAGATTCCCTTAATAGTGGAGCTACTTACAGTAACTCTGTCCCTTTCAAACTAGCTCATGCGCCCAAAGATTCTGACGGAATATTACTGCCCGCAACCCAACATTTTCGCGGTCGCATGGTCGCATTCTTTGTTCCGAGAAGAGGATCCCACTTAGATCAGTTTGCGGCCATAATCAAGGATAACTCCATTGGTCATATCATCGGGATGACAGCGGGAGGATACAGTAACACTTGGGAGTGGGAAGAGACGATCGGATTCCCGGGCACAGACCAACCTGTCATTCGATTCATGTGGGATATTGGACACACGATTAGACCTAACGGCGACATCCTGGAAGGCAACCCTGCACTTCCTGATGAGTTATTTATACTTACACGGCAGAACTTTGACACCTACTATAAGGAACTCCTACAAAAGGCTTTAGAGTACTTAAATGGTTGAACTGTATCCGAATAAAAAACCCAACAAAGTCGGAATATTTTCTGCAGCCTATAATCATTATAGAAATCTATCATTAGGAGGGCAGATACTTTGCTTTATGATCTTAGGCGGAGTTGGAGGACTCATAATCGGAGAGCCTGCTAAGGCCCTACAACCCCTCGGAGACTTATTCATCAAGCTTCTGATAATGGCAGCAGTCCCCTTGATATTCTTTAATCTATTAGCCGGCATGACTGGACTGGCCGACTTCAAAGCATTCAAACGGCTACTACTCAGTATTTTCGTTTTCTATGGAACAACCACAATCCTGGCAATGATAACTGGACTCTTTGTAATGTCATTAGTTAAGCCTGGACTAGGGATGGACTTAACCCAAGACATCGGCTCAACCGTAGACGAAATCCCTAGTATCATCGATATCTTGGTCGGCCTCTTCCCTGAAAATATTTTTGCGGCATTCGCTTCTGGCAATGTTTCTCAAATTGTCATGTTCTCAATTTTTCTCGGTATCGCAGCCATTTTATTGCCAGAAAAGAGACGTAAGACTCTGTCTGAAGGATTCGTGTTGGTGGCTGAACTACTGCGAATGTTAGTTAATGTCATAATGCGTTTTGGACCTCTAGGTATTGGAGCTCTAGCAGCAGCTACCCTTGGTCAATATGGCTCGCAAATCTTTGGCCCACTCTCACTTTTTATCCTAGGAATCTGGGTGGCTATGTTACTCATGGCATTCATTTACTTAGTACTGTTAAAAATATTTAGCGAGCATCCCCCATTAAATTTCTTGGGAAACACTATTCCCCTTTGGGCGACGACAGCTTCTACCTGTAGCAGTCTTGCCAGTCTTACAGTAGCGTTTGAAATGGCTGAAGAAAAACTGAAAATACCTCACGATATCTATTCTTTCACCTTGCCCCTAGGAGCGCAATTAAATAAAGACGGTACCGCCATCATCCTAGGAGGGACTCTCCTTTTTACGGCCCAAGCTGCTGGAATAGAACTCACGCTTCCAACTCTATTTCCCATTCTGATAATGGGAACAGTGTTGTCTATGGGGTCGGGAGGAATCCCAGGGGGTGGAGTGGTAGTATCCCTTGTATTCATCCAAGCATTCGGACTGCCCCTTGAGGTCGCAGCTATGGTGACCGGTATCTATCGCCTCCTAGATATGGCAAGTACAACAGTAAACGTTATGGGAGACATGGTGGGAACCTGTATTATCTCTCATTCCGAACGCAACTCCTTTACTACAAGAGAAAAATATGACTTCTAGTAGCCTTTCAGATTTCAGAAAGCACTTCCCTGCTTTATCTAAGGGAATTTTTACTAACGTAGCCCAAAGAGGACTTATCCCTGTTCCAGTACATGATTCAATTGTTAAGTACCTATCTAGTCGGACCGACCTTACTTGGGATAAAGAAGAAGCTTTTAACATGGTCGAAGACACGAGAAGCGCATTCGCATCTTTTATTAACGCCACTCCTTCTGAAGTAGCTTTCACCAAGAACGTTTCAGAAGGGATTAATATGATCGCTGGAGCAATTTCTTGGGAACGGGGAGACAAGGTCATTTTGTGCCCAGACTTAGAACACCCTGCAAATGTTTTACCTTGGTATAACGTCTGTAAGCTCCACGGAGTCGAAATCAAAGCTGTCAAAGCTTCAGGAGGACTGTTCGATTTAGATAGAATAGCTTCATCTATAGATGACCGAACCAAAGTAATCTCAGTGTCCACAGTGAGTTTCTCACCAGGATTTGTCACTGACGTAAGTGGGCTAGCCAACATCTGTAAACAGCGTGGAGTTCGCCTCGTTGTCGATGCTGCACAATCTGTTGGCATCTTGGACACACACGTTCGTCAACTCAAAGTAGACGCATTAGCCGTTGCTACACAAAAAGGTCTGCTATCTTGTTACGGATCTGGATTTCTTTATTGTTCCTCCGATTTCTCCGAAGAATTACAACCTGCCACTCTCGCTCGCTTTAGTGTCGCGAATGAAGAAGGTAGCCACGAAACCACCTTGACTGACCAACAATTTCATTATGCTCTCGGGGCTCGGAGATTTGATGGTGGCAATTACAACTATCTAGGTATTACTGGAGCTAGAGCCGCTCTAAAATTACTTTCTGACATTGGCACACCAATAATCGAAGAACATGTGCGAAAACTTTCATTTAGACTCGCCAACGGATTCCTGGAAATCGGATTACCTGTGTGTGGAGGAGCGCCTGGGAACCACTTGGGACACATCGTCGCCGTAGGCGTAAGTGGAGGAGGCCGACATTATACGGCAGAAGATCCTGCGATGAATATTCTACATGACCGACTTGTAGAAAATGGAGTTCATCTCTCTATCAGGAGAGGAGTTCTGCGATTCTCACTACACGGTTACAACAATATCGATGATATCGACCAAATCATCGATATAGCATCCTCAACTCAATAAATCTCTTTATACCTTCACCTGCCAAGTACGCCTGATAATCACCCCCAAATATCTCCCACTGTAAATCCCTCTGGAAAAGGATCTTCGGGGTCTAAAACATACTCTGCAAAGCCTGTAATCCAAGCAGTCCCACTCAGGCTAGGAACCACAGCCTTGTACTCACCAATCTCTGTCTCTCGAAGCAATCTACCTGTAAATACCGTTCCCAATGGTCCTTCATGAGGAAACTCCTCACCCAAAGCAAGCTCCCCTTTAGCATGTAAAACTGCCATTTTAGCACAAGTTCCAGTTCCACATGGAGAACGGTCTAAGGCCCCAGTCCATGTGGCCGGATTCTTCCAATCTAAAATTCCAGTCGAAACGACAACAGCATTTTTTATCCTTCCCTCTACCTGGTCAGACATGCCAGAAAGCTGTGAGATTGAAATACCGCTGATTTCTGAATTTTCTGGGTGACACACAGGCAACTGTTCACTAGCAGCCACTTTTATCATCTCTCCAATTCTAGCTATATCATGCCCCTCACTGGGATGCAATGATAACCCAACATCTTGTGCGTCTGCAATCACGTAGAACATTCCGCCGTAAGCAACGTCAACACGTACTTTGCCGATTTCAGGAACCACAATTTCTTCGTCGAGATACACGGCAAAACAAGGAACATTCTCAAATCTCACTTCTGTCACCTTTCCACAGTGGATCGATGCCGATGCTGACACCATACCCCCGGGAGTTTCCAAACGCAGGTGAGTAACTGGTTCAACGACTTTAACCATCCCTGTCTCTACTAGAGCCGTCACCACGCAGATGGTATTAGTCCCAGACATAGGAGGATACTCCACTTGCTCCATGATGACGAACCCTGCATCAGCTTCCGGACAAGTCGACGGCAAAATGACATTACAATTGGATGCTGGATAACCCCTTGGCTCCTTTAACATAAATTTTCTCAACCAATCCAGATTATTTTCTAAAAATTGCATCTTTTCAAACATATTTGATCCCGGCACATCTGGAACTCCCCCTATGATGACTCTGCCAGGTTCACCGCATGCATGGAGATCCACAGCTTCAATTTTCTCAATGAAGCGCATAGAAACTCTTCTTTCGACCCAAGCGAATGGATTCCATTAAGTGCTCCTCACAAAAACAGCACGGGAATAGTGAAACAAAAAAACCAGCCTCTCCTCTAACACGAGAAGAAGCTGGTTTTTTGTCTATAACTTTGTTTCTCAGGTATTAACAGGACTTACAGTTGTCATTATTGATAGCACCCAAACTCACCAATAACGCAACGGTCTCTGGATAAGGTGAGACTCTTGAAACAGGGCCGTTAGCCATATCAGCTGTAGTTTGTCCAGCTCTACTCATTGCTTTAACATCAGCACCTAGCTCCACGAGATAACGAACCAAGTCATTATCTCCTCTCGAAGCCGCGTGATGAAGAGCCGTATATCCGTTAAAGTCTCTCTGGTCAACTGGAACACCCAATTCTTCTATAAGATACTTAACAGAAGGAAGCCAACCATTTGGCGCGTGCTTGTGTGCATTGCCAGCATAACCTTCACCATAGCCCACTCCAGCAGCAGCATGGATGGGATACACACCAGGGCCTCCAACCGGAACGGCTGGCACACCAGAAGCATCCTCTTTTGCTGCAGAATCATCATAGGGATCCGTCGAGAAAACAAGATTGCTTTTGCCTTCACTCTCTTTAGCTTCTTCCGGTTTTTTAAATCCCTCTTTCTGGAGGAACCAAGGAGAGTTGGAGCGTGCTACCCGAGCAGAATCGCTCAACTGACCTTCTGCTATTTTTGAAGGAGTAGGTCTGTTCATGCGCCTGCGTGGTGCCGGTTTCTTTGTCGCCAGCTCAGTATCAGCTCCATAAGAGGCCAGCAGTTTCATCGCCGCAACATCGGTACCATAGGCTGCCCGCCAAAAAGCCGTAGCTCCATCAGTATTCACTAATCCACAGTTTCCGTTTCCACAGCCAGTGTAAACCATATACCAGGGGTGCAATGTAATCCGTGTGTTGGGGTCAGCTCCATTTTCTAGCAACGTCTCTATCAGATCAAGGTAACTCGTGTTCTGTTGACCTTGAGTCTGAGGTTGTGGAAATCTCGTGCGAGGCTGCCAGCGGGAGTTGACCGCAGCCCAGAGTGGAGGGATACCATTGAGTCCGGATGCAACATTAGGATTCGCCCCCCGTTCGATCATGGAAACGGCCAGATCATATTGACCATTAATCGTAGCCATCAACAATGGAGTCGTTCCGTCTCCAGCACTGGGAGTGTTTACATCAGCCCCACCGTCTAACAGGGCTGTGGTTGCCTCTCTATGACCCTGTCTCACTGCATGAAGCAATGCTGTCAAGCCACCGTTTGTTTTAATTGCCGCTTCACGCCCGTTATCCATAGGCATTTCCGCTTCAAATCCAGGCCGATAAACTTCCCGGGCTTTCCTAGTAGCCGCTTGGACTTCACCAGCAGTATGCACTCTAGCCCTTGGTCCGACCCTGGCATCACTGTCTCCCATGTCCGCCACAAATGATTCTTCGCCATCTCCTCTGAAACCACTTAGGGCAGAGTTATAACGTTTCATAGCGGCCTGGTCCAATGCGGATATTTTTTTAAGATCCATGACCGTTGTCCGCACCTCAGGATCTGCTCCTAGATCCAATAGTGCAGAAATCGCATCAGCTCTATTATATGCAGCAGCAAACATCAGTGGAGTTTGCCCCCATTCCTGTTCAAGGGAATTCAGGTCAGCACCATACTGGGCCAGAGCCCTAATCGCTTCAGGTGAACCAGAAGCAGCGGCAAAATGCAACGAGCTTGCACCTGAGTTAGTAGTAGTTCTTAAAGCATCTGCTCCTGCTTCCAGCAACATAGCGACTACATCAGCGCTTCCCGATTTGCTAGCTAAATGCAAAGGACTGTAGCTACCTATACGAGTAAGAGGTTCCAATTTTGCGCCAGCATAAATCAGCATGCCTGCCATTTCCGTGTCGCCATACTCTGCAGCCCAATGTAACCCGGTCATCCCATCACCCTGAGCCGCATTAACGTCTTCACCCGATCGGAGAAGTGTTCTCAGAACGCCTAAATCGTTACGGCTAGCAGCATCAGCAACAGGAGAAACCACCGGCGGTGGTCCAAAGGCCATAAGGCTAACTGTTAAAAACAATAACCCCACTTTCACGCCTCTATGAGATTTGGTAACCATTAGTTTATCCTCTTGTTTGTTCTTCAGCCGTTGAACCACTGTAATTCAGAGCGAATTCATTTGTCGAATCTCCAAACCTATCAAGGTCGTCCATACCCAACTTGTGCAGTGCGGTTAGCATGGGGTTGGCCATGGGTGTACCCTCACTTGCTTGCAAGTGAAGATTTCCTTCCAGTTGACCATTTGCCTTACCCAGGAACATCAAAGGTGCACGGCGGTGATTGTGTAAATTAGCATCTGCCATCGGAGATCCCCAGATGATCATAGATTGATCCAAAAGACTAGTTTCACCCGCCATAGTACTCTGCAATTTCTCTAAGAAATAAGGAAGAGTACTCATCCGATAGGTGCAAATGCTATTGAAATCGAGAACGTTCTCCTCTTTCCCGCCGTGGTGTGAGGCAGGGTGGAAAGCCTTATCACTGCCGCTTTCTGGATGAGCCCTATTCTGCGCGTCTCTGCCCAACTTAAAGGACATTACCCGAGTCATATCAGTTTCCAGCGCCAGGACCTGTAGGTCATACATCAATCGGGTGTGCTCAGCGAAATCATCCGGTACGCCTGCGGGGGCTTCCGGCAATTGTCTCTCATCGCCGCTGCTATTTCTTCTTTCGACCATCTCAATCCTGCGTTCAATTTCACGCACGTTATTCAGATACTGTTCCATCCTCATTCGGTCACCAACACCAAGTTCTCTAACCAAAGTAGATACTTCTCCAGAGATCCAGTCCAGAATACTTTTACGACCCACTCTTCTCTCAGCACGTTCTTCTGGTGAATTCCCTGTACCAAAGAGCATGTCAAAAGCCACCCTTGGATCACGGATCATAGGGAGAGGCGTGTTGGGAGTCGACCAGCTGATGGAGTCAGTATAAGCACAAGAGTAATTATAGGTACACCCGCCGGCCTGATCGAGATCTTCTATACAAAATTGCATGGAAGGCAACGGTGTATCTTGCCCAAAACGACTAGCGTACAGCTGATCTAGAGATGTACCAGCATGGATATCGCTACCTTGTGTCTGTTTTGGATGGGATTGTGTCAAAAATACAGCACTCGAACGGAAATGGTCTCCACCGATTTCTGGTGGAGCCAATGCTTCAGCCATACGCACGTCAGTGTTACTGACGATAGTCATATAGTCTTGGAAATCTACGAGCGGACTGAGAGTGCTCTCGGGCAGTATCTCAAAATCCCGGCCAGTAGTGGCTGGAGCAAACAAATTCTGAGTTGCTCCCCAGTCGTTACAGCCCGGAAGACCATGAACTTCTTCAATGCAAATCAACTTAGTTAGATCTTTAGGATCTTTGGCGCCCTTAAATCCAGCCCCCCTGCCGGCTGGAACCATCGCGTCTAGCAGTGGCAATCCAACTGTAGCACCTACTCCATTTAGGAAAGTTCTTCGTGACAGTTGTTTCCCAGTTATAAAATTCATGGTTCCAAGCCTCCTAGTAATATTCTGACCACTCGAGTTAGTTAATTTCGTCCTCACTCGCATCCTCTGCAAGGGTCACTGCTTTTTTCATCCTAAATGGATCACTTTTCACTACACCTACTATCAAGGATGAGATACTGAAATCATCCTCTTCTGCAGCCCTAGTGATTTCTCTCAACACTGGCTGGTCGTACCATTCCACTCGTCTGCCCAGGCTATACGCCATAAGGTTCAAAGTAAAAGTCCGTACCAAGGGAATTGGGCGTTTAAGAAGAGCCGTTACCAGTTCATCGGGATTGGAAATCGGAGTACCATCGTAAAGTTCCCCTCGTGTATCCAAAGGTTGCCCATTCTCTCTGACCCGCCACTGTCCTGTCACATCGAAATTATCCAGTGCGAGACCCATGGGGTCCATAAATTTATGACAAGACTGGCAAGCAGGGCTGGCCCTGTGCATTTCCATTCTCTCTCGAGTGGTAATGAACCGGCTACCATTATTCCCTGCGGTTGCTTCCAAGGCTGGAACGTCATCGGGAGGAGGAGGAGGAGGAGTGCCAAGTAAAACTTCCATTACCCATTTTCCACGTAATACTGGAGACGTTCGGTCTGCGAGGGCCGTTAGGACCAAGACACTTCCGTGGCCCAAAATACCCTTTCTCGTGTCAGCGGACTCCACTCGTCTGAAATGGTTCCCAGAGACCCCTTGATAACCATAGTGTCGGGCAAGGCGCTCATTCAAAAAAGTGTAGTTCGCTCGGTAGAGATCTAGCACACTCCGATCTTCACGAACCAAAGTGTTGAACAACATTTCAGTCTCGGTCACCATCGCGTCAGCCAAATTCTCATCGAAGTTCGGGAAAAAATTAGGGTCTGGATGATTTTTATAGAGGTCCTGCAGTCTCAGCCACTGATAGGCGAACCTGGACCCCAAAGCTTCCGATCTAGGGTCTTTTAACATCCTTCTCGTCTGCTTCTCGAGTTCCTTAGTGTCTCTCAGCCTTCCCTGCTTGGCAACATCCAACAACTCTTCATCAGGAGGCGAGTTCCACAGAAACACACCCAACCGAGTAGCCAATTCTATATCACTGATTTCATAGTTTTCTCCAGCCGCCACATCCATCTCACGCTCGAGCCTGAAGATTGTGTGAGGACTGGCTAGAATGGCTTCCAACCCTGTACGTATTCCCAGTTCGAAACCACCTTCTACTCTTGCGTCCTCATAAAACCCCATCAACCCTTCTAGCTCCCCTGGGGCAAGCGGTCTTCGGTAAGCACTGGCAGCAAGATTTCCCAAAATTTCACTTGCGCAGGAGATTTCTTCCTCCAGGGAAATTGGACGACAGGTAAATATTTTCTCCCTACTGGTAGTCTCGGAGATCCCAGTGATATCATAGGGTCCAACCACTACTAGGTCCTTGAGGTGAGGGAGGGTAGTAATCCCTGCTCCACCTGAACCACCTCCAGCCTGCGACCAGTCATGTGGTCGAATTAGATCTTCGTATGGACCTTCAGAACGCTTTACGAAAGCGACGGAAATTTGATGTTGACCTGCTGGAACAAGGAATGATTGAGACTGCAAAGAAACTCCACGGTCATAACGTTCGTATTGTAAAGTTTCAGCGTGCTCTCCATCGATAGACACATCCAAGTCGTGACCCCTAGAATTGTTGCCCATACTGAATGTCATTTCAAAATGATACTGAGCATCCGCCGCGAAATGGTGATTGATCACCATTCCACCCCTGGTCCCGTAGGGAGCTCCAGGAACATAATCCCAAGGATGTTGGGAGATATAGTTGGTGTTGGTGTATGTTGTATTAATCCGTGGTGCCCGATCATTACCAACCGCCATCCTACTAATCTCGCCAGCTGCGTTGAGATAGGCTTCCAGCAGAGTGGGGGACAAGGACTGCGCATCACCGAAATTGTCAAAATTGTTACTCTTTGTATCCAAAGGCAGCCAATCACCTGCATCCACATCAAGGCCCACTAGATTCTTTACCATAGAAGAATACTCTGCCCGATTCAGTCTGGGGAAGGTTCTAACACCAGGATTTGGGTTGTCAGCGTAAGCCTGATCCATACGTTCTTCCAAGGTGGTAACCAATGCCAACAAAGTGTCGGGAGATGGCCTTGGCATTCCTGGAGGAGGCATCATGCCTGCTCTTAATTTCACGATCATCTTTTCTGCCGTCTCAGCTCTTTCGACGGCGTTATCTACACTGAACTCCTGGAGTGACATATTTCCAGTCAACATCACATCATTATGACAGACCTGGCAGTAGGTCTTGACTACTGCATCAAGCTCCTCCGATGCCAACTCTGCGACTGGGTTGCTGTGCGAGATTTCAGCTGGAGTATCAGACTCTGGATGCAAATAAGTCAGTCCAGCGATAGGAGCGCTCTCGCTCTGAGCCAAAGGAGTGCCAGTTGGCTGACCGAGCAACAGCAGAACCAGGCCCAAAACCACAGAAACTGCAGGAATTTTTGTCATAGTCATTCAGTGCCATGTTTTTAAGAGGGAATCGTACCTATATAATTTTATTCTAGAAACACAACTGGTGCAATAGTAGGAGTTACAGAAGTAATAGGGAAACACAGCGCCTGGAACGGATATACGCACTCGAGGCAACTTCAGAGCAGAGCAGAGAACTCCCAACAATTTTCACCTTCTGGTGCCAGCTATGCTGACATCTTTTGTCCTTACTTGCATGTCGACAACCGTTATCAAGACCCTCGATATTTAAATCTCAGCCATTTGGTCCTGCGTCCGCGAGTGAAAGCCAAGGTATAGCATGCCTCGTTCCTCAATACTAGAATTCATCATCAATCACTCTAATTGGAGCTAAAACCTATGACAAACCTGCAGAACAACTGGACTCGTATTTTAGGAATGTGTCTGCCGGGCCTGTCTTTATTTGCCGCGGCCACTTGTACTCCAGATCGTCAAGAATCAGAAGAAGACCTCATCGCTAGAGCCAGCATTATACATGAGAAAGTGATTACCATAGACACTCACAATGACATAAACCCTAATAATTTTGTTGCAGAACGCAATTACACAATGGACCTAGATACGCAGGTCAATCTTCCTAAGATGGAAAACGGAGGGTTGGATGTATCTTGGATGATCGTATATGTAGGCCAAGGAGCGTTAACACCAGAAGGTTATGCCGACGCCCATAGCTCAGCCCTAGCTAAGTTCGAAGCTATTCACCGTTTAGCTGAAGAAATCGCCCCGGAACAGATGGAGATCGCCTATACTTCCGCGGATGTCAGAAGAATAGTCGCTTCAGGCAAAAAGGTAGCAATGATTGGAATCGAAAATGCCTACCCGGTAGGATTAGACTTGTCCAATATCAAAATTTTTCAGGAAATGGGCGGACGTTATATGTCTCTAGCACATAATGGACATAGCCAATTCTCTGATTCCAATACAGGAGAACGAGATGATATTTGGATGCACAATGGACTAAGTGATTTAGGAAAAGAAGCTGTCGCTGAGATGAACCGCTGGGGCATCATGATCGATATTTCCCATCCATCTAGAGACGCCATCATGCAAATGATCGAGCTCTCAAAAGCACCCGTAATGGCTTCTCACTCATCAGCACGAACCTTGAACGATGTCAGTCGCAACTTGGATGACGCACAATTGAAAGCTGTCCAAGCAATGGGTGGAGTCGTCCAAGCCGTCGCTTTTAGTAGTTATGTGGACTCGGATAAAAACACTCGAAACAGAGAAACTCTCACTGATTTACAACAGGAAGTGGCTTCTGGCCTGAATATAGAATTACTAGATCGAGCAACACTGCGTTCGATGAATGCAGAAGAGAGATCGTCCTACGCAGCTACTATGGAAACTGTCAACAAATTGGTTCAACCGAGGATTGCTGAGGAGGTCAACTCAGAAACCCCCCCCGTTGACGTAGCTGATTTCGTAAATCATATCGACTATCTAGTCGAATTGATTGGGATAGACCACGTTGGCATAAGTTCCGACTTTGATGGCGGAGGTGGGGTCGAAGGCTGGAATGACGCATCTGAAACTTTCGCAGTCACGTTAGAGCTCGTCCGAAGAGAATACACCGAGGAAGAGATCGCAAAACTTTGGGGTGAGAATCTTCTGAGAGTGCTCGATGAAGTCCAACGTATAGCATCGGAGATACAAAGCTCATAAATTTGCAGATAATTCTGTTAACCTGATACCAAGAGGACACCGTGGAAAATTCTGTGCAAAATGCTGATAGTCACGCCAAGATCCCCACCCAGACATTCCTTGTTCCATTTTTCATGATAGCGATAGGCCTAACTTCATACTCCTTCGATCTGTTCTCTGATTTGTCTCGCCAAGGATTGGCAACTTTCATCTTCACCTTTGGTGTTGCTATGGCTACGATAGGCGCCAGGAAACAGGCTATAGGAGTCCAAGATCGTGTGATCCGGCTTGAAGAAAGATTAAGAATGCAACAATTATTTCATGACGACATGGCTAATCGCATTCCCGAATTCACTACACGCCAACTGATCGCCCTAAGGTTCGCTTCCGACGAGGAACTGCCAGACCTAGCTAGAAAAGTGTTGGCTGAAAATATCTCGGACCAGAAAGTAATTAAGCAGTTGGTCCAGAACTGGAGAGCAGACCACCAGAGAGTTTGATCGTCGAGTTACTTTGGAGATCTTTCTGTTTTCGACAGAAGAAAAAATCGCTAGATGGACTGTGTTTATAGGCCCAGGGACAAAGTTAGTGCCTGAAGGCCATAACCAGGCCTTCCATTTCTGGATCTTCACTCTTGGGATCTCTCGTTGCCTGACTCTCGTCGCCACTGATCGTATCTTAAACGCAATTCCAAAAGCGGGTTGTCACCGCCCCGTTCGCCTCTCACGGAGATAGCCAGCCATGGAGCAGCTGGAGTTCCCTGGTCACTCATCCCAATTTCTTCCGTTGCGTAAGGTTCGTCCCCAGCACGGGCTACCACGATGAAAGCCATAGCAGCAGTCTGCCGAGTTGTCTCATCGTTACACCTAACGTCACCACCAGCCACTGATCCCGCTTCCAGTGCCCGCATAAGTCGATCGGAGAGTTCGTTAAAACCAGTAGGGTCTTCCCATTGAAACGCCTCTAAGCCATCTGCAACCACCGCTTCATTCACTAGTGTATTCCCTTGTACAGTAACTCCCATTTCAGCATCCTCCATGATCCCCGCCCAGCGCTCAGCACCCTCAATTCCTTCAGTAGTACCCTCACGAGAAGGAGCCGTGAAACCTGCTGTATGAACCACACCATCATTCAGTGTGACAACACCATACTGGCGACGATCCGTATCTGGATCAGAAGAAGGGTCGGTTACTCTTGCGATCACCTCCTCTGCAGTAAGGCCTTGCTGGATAGCGTTATACACAACATTTCGGTTGTCGATATCAAAGGAAGCCTGTGTAGCTCCCGCTCCTTTCCCGGGTACAAGAGCGGCCAACGCATCCGCAAAAGAGGGCACGCAGGAGGCCGAGGCTACTCCAACATCACCAGTCAATGGATCAATCGCCGCCACTGACCAGGTAGTCATCTCCAGCGTTTTTTTCTGGTCGATATTTCCCTCACAACCGCACATGACTAGTAGGGTCCCTAAGATGAAAGCTACAATCCTATCTGACTTCATTAAATATCTAATGAAGCTCACCCTGGACTACCTGATTTCTTAATATGCCTACCCCTTCTATCTCAACTTCAACTATATCCCCAGGCTCCATCGCCTGTGTTGTTCCTGGCGTACCAGTAAAGATTAAATCACCTGGAGACAGAGTCACATATCGACTCACGTAGCTAATAATAGTCGGAATGTTGAAAATTAGATCAGCGCTACTTGCCGATTGTCGGACCTCTCCATTCACTCGCGTTTGAACTAGCAAATTTCCATAGTCCAACCCATTTACAATGTAAGGGCCAACTGGACCAAAGGTGTCAGAGGCTTTGGCTCTAAGCCATTGTAAATCAGCGGCTTGCCAATCGCGTTCGCTGATGTCGTTACCCACTGTAATCCCAAAGATATAATCTTCAGCTTCCTCTACAGAAACGTTTGAAGCTGTCTTCCCAATGACTAAAACCAATTCTCCTTCAAAGTGAAGGTTTTCAGAATCGGTAGGCCTGACAATATCTGCACCGTTAGCAACAATGGAGGTGGGATATTTGGCAAAAAGTCCTGGATACTGTGCAACTTCATCTGAGGTTCCCAGATCTCTAGCCGCCATGTCCAAATGGCTCCGATAGTTCAATCCAACAGCAATCACTTTGGAAGGATTGGTTGGAGCAAGAATTTCTATACTACCAATCTCAGAACTGTTTTTAGTTATTGAATATGAACCGAAAAGATCACCTTCTATCTCCCAAACCTTATCTCCGTCGACTGCTCCATAAGAAATCGCATCACCATTTTGGTAACGAACAAAACTGGTGGCCGAATCTGGTGCCTCAACAGACTCACAAGCAACCAAAGATGAAGCCAAGAGTGCCAGAACCAATTTCTGTCTAAACATATCCATCTCCTTAATCATTGTTTTCCCTTTTGGCACGTTTTGAACATAAAATTTCTCCCAGCAAGACAACCGATTTAGCATTTCGATCTCCCACTAGCATTCCAGGCTGCCAACACTTCTGTCTCTTGCTCGAG
>JAPKDG010000050.1 GCA_028822645.1 Longimicrobiales bacterium
AGACGCCGTTTTGCTGTGCCCAGTCAGTATAGATCCTCTTTACCATCCCCCTAACGAAGCTCGGGACATTGTCTAGCCTCCCGACAGCTTCAGACGTCCAGGTCACCCTTAAAGAATGGCTCTGGCTATCTGTTGAAACAATTTCTGGCTGATCGAATACATCTTCTTTTCCTCCCTCCATTGAGGTGCGGGAGAGCTCCATTGGTTGGGCTGGAACTTCTCTACCCCCTATCTTGACACCCATGCTCGAAACCAATTGGGTCTCCATCGGGTTTGTCAGCATAGCCACCTCCTGATTACAGGAGCCACACACAAAAACAACCTGAAGCGTTCCATCTCCTGGTATCTGGCGTTCGGCAAAGTCCATCACACTGTCACAGGGAATACAGAGAAATTTCATTCTTTACCTCCCTTAATGTGCTTACTGACCCGCTCCACAAGGGCCTGAAGGGCCGAACTAGCTGCTGACTCAGGCTCTGCAGTTATCAGTGGGTCTCCCTGGTCTGTGAGGGCCCCCAATCGCGGGTCAAAGGGGATACTTCCCCACAACGATACCGATCCATGAAGATGTTCTTCCGTGGCAGCTTCTGTCCCAAAAAGCCTAGAAACGTGACCACAGGACGAGCAAACATGTGACTCCATATTCTCTACTAAACCGATGTTATCAACCATCGCCTCTTGCGCCAAACGAATAGATTTTGCAACCACAAAGCGGGTGGTCTCTGAAGGGGTGGTCACCAAAAGCAAGAGATCGAGACTTGGAAGCAACTCCAGGAGCCTCTTAATCTTGTCTGTCCCCGGAGGAACGTCTATAAGAAGAACGTCCAGGTCACCCCAAACAACGTCCCCAAGGAATTCTCTCAGCACCCCGGTCTCCATGCTGCTTTGCCAGATAAATCCTCCCATTGCCGGCTCTCTCCACTTCAGGGGGGCATCCGCTTCGCTTTGAAGTAACTCCATAGACATCACGCTGACGCCAGAGGGACTCATCGCCGGTTCCACCCCATCGGCTGAATCAACCAGAGTAGCTCCCGAGACATTCAACATCCTCCCCAGAGAAGGACCGTTCAAGTCTGCATCGGTGGCTCCTACCTTAAACCCCCTGCTCGCCAACCCAGCAGCCAGGTTTGCAGTTATTGCACTCTTCCCTACTCCACCCTTACCGCTCGCTATGGCTACAAGGCACTTGACCTGGGAAAGACGGTCTGCTAGACGCTCTTGTTGTTCTATTACTTGTTCAAGAAGCTCAGACCCAGTGTCATGGGACACCTCCTGATAGGTACGAATTTTTCTCATCTCTTTTATTTTACCCTTCGGTTGAACTTTTCCCACTCAAGGTGCAACCTGCTCGCCATCCCCGTCCAACACAACAATAGCGTCAACCGGACAGGCACGGCACGCATCCAGAAACGCTTCCTGGTCAATTTCCGGTAAGCCCGCCCTGTCTCTAAAGACAGCTATGCCCTCTTCATCAAACTCAAACACGTCCCCGTCCCCGCCCAGGTCTATGCAATCTCCAAAGCCGACACAAAGATCCCGATCAATACTCACGGTCAAGCCACTAATCACTTGCTCGTCTATCTCACTCAATCGCAAACCCTCCACTTCTGATAGCTACCATTTTCCTTGTCGTAGCATTTGGTTTATCATAACCTCTAGAGGTTACGTGAGGCTTGCAAGGGGTTTCTCGATGAGTGAGTTAGTCGAACACCGTTCCAAATGTAGAGTGCTGCAATTACCTCAAATGACTATACGTTTTCCAACCAGAGATTTCTGATGCGGCCAACCTTCATTAACTGTTTATTACTTTCCACCATAGTCAGTCCATTGGTTGGACAAGAAAACACCTCCGGGGCTGCGACCAGCATCAATCCTTCGCCAAACTGGGAGGCAAAAGGAGAGCTTGGTGCCAGCGCTTTTTTTGGTAACACTAGCCAGTTTGCTGTAACCACTGCTGTCTCCGGAGAGGCAGACAAAGGACTCCTGGACCTGAATGGCCGCTTCGCCTTTGCCTATGGTGAGGCTTCCAACAAGCTGGGTGAAACCGTCATGAACAAGCGGGCCTGGGAAATCACTTCAGACGTTAACTTTGACGCCGGCGAATCCTTCAAGGGCTTTCTCCTGGGCAAGATTGAGTCGGCCTATGAAAAAAAGATTGATCTGCGATACAACCTTGGCATAGGAGGAAAATACGAAAGAGATTTCCAAGGAATGGAGACTGAATGGAGTTTCGCTATGTTGGCAGAAAAAACGCTACCTCTGGAAGAAAAACTCTTTCTTATTGAAAGGAAAATAGTTGCAAAATGGTCTGCAGGCCTTGCCTTCACAAAGACCCTGCGTGACGGGAGGCTCACAATAGAGAGTGATCTCTCCGTCGAACCAGAACTAAAAAAACTTTCTAGTGTTACTCTCAGCTCACGTCAAAGTGTTTCTTTGCAGTTAAATCAGAGTATAGCCATCCAGTTCTCGTTTGTAGACAGCTTTGATTCAGAAGCACAAGCAAGGGGAGCTCGCTCAAACAATGATGGTCAAATCTTTTTTAGTCTTGTGAGCACCTTCAGGTAACTCAAACACCCCTTAAGCTTCTACTTTGCAGGCAGTCTAATGTTGGCTATAAAGGGTTGCCCCCGGATCTGCAAATCAAACAGACTGCTCATCTGCCATCTGTTCAGCCAGCTTTTCGGCCACAGCTTCCAGGGACATAACATCCTCTTCCGAAAAAGCTGCCTCTTGGTGGCTATCAATATCAAGTTGGCCAAAAATTTGCCCTTGGCTTCGGATTAAAACAACCATTTCTGATTTCACTTTTGTACTGCAAGAAAGATAATTGTCGTTTTCGCTAACATCAGGAACATTTATATTTTCGTTGTTGGCCACCGCCATCCCGCAAATGCCTTTCCCTACTGGGATTGTTGCATGGGTTGTCGACTCGCCAAGGTAGTTATGTAGCCAAAGGATGTCACCTTCAGACTTCAGCAGATAAACTCCAACCCAATCGAAACGATCTTCTGAACCAAAAATACTTCTGACAGCACGACGTAGCAGTGCGTCGGAGAGATAACCTTCTTCTCTTAAGCCTTGCAGTTCCCCAACCACCTCATTGACATCAAACATTCAACGTTAGCCTCGTGATAAGATTTAGCAATTTCATAAAAACCAATGGTTTTACAGACGGCGAAGGGTAGGCAAGAGAGCCCTTAAGGTCAAGCTACTTGCACCTACCTGGAGATCACATGTTCTCCATACTCTATCAAAGTGGAGTGAAGTCCGTGTCTTTGCCAAGCCCCAGGACAAATGCTGCCAACAAGTTGGCAGCATTTGTTAGATCAGAGATACTGACCACTTCATTGGGTGAATGCATATACCTATTAGGGATAGAAACAAGCCCAGTTGGCACCCCACTCCTATTCATATAAATAGAATCCGCGTCTGTCCGGGTCGCCCTAGGGGCAGCCTGAATCGTATAGAGAATACCTTCGGACTCTGCTGCCTCGGTCAAACGATCAAACACGACCGGGTGCACAGCGGAGCCACGACTCAGAACTGGTCCGCCACCAAGTTTGTGGTCTCCCAATTCTTTTTTTGAAATATCCGGGACGTCCGTACTAAAGGTCACATCAACAACTAAGGCTACGTCTGGCCGCAATGCAAAAGAGCTTGTTCGTGCACCTCCACCCGAACCACCCCCTATTTCTTCCTGTACGGTTGCCACCGCTACTGCGCGGGAAGTAGTCGAAGCTGCAGCGATAGCCCTCAGAGCTTCCAGGACCACGTAGGCACCAGCCCTGTCGTCGATAGCCCTACTAGAGATACGATCTCCTTTCAGAGAGATCATTGAGGAATCTATAACCATGGGGTCGCCAACTCTCAACCCTGTGTCCTCCACCTCCTGGCGAGAGGAAGCTCCTATATCAACCCACAGGTCAGCCAACTCAGAAACCTTCTTCCGCTGATCTGGCTTCTGAAGGTGGATTGCCATCTTTCCGACAACTCCAACCAAGTCACCCCTGATAGTCAATATCCGCACTCTTTGTCCTACGACTACCTGGGGGTCCCATCCACCAATTCCAGAGAAATACAGAAATCCTTCGTCATCTATGTGGGTGACTTGTAGTCCTATTTCATCGATATGTCCAGCCAACATAACACAGGGGGAGCCTTCTGGGTTTACTTCGGCAAAGGTGTTCCCAGCTACGTCCGTCCTGACAGCAGCAGCAAACGTTTCTGCTTCTTGACGCCAAACCGCAGCTGGCCTTTGTTCGAACCCCGAAGGACCTGAAGCATCCAGAAGCTTCTCTAGAAAATTCGTTGAATATGTCATGGGGTCGAACATATCACCTTCCCAATCATCCTCAAGGGGCCAAGCATCTTCTGTCCTTTGTTTCAAAGTCCTAGAGACAGGTAAATGCTTTTAAACAATCCAGCCGATGTGCTTTATAAGAGGCACATCGGCTGGTGCGTCAGAACACAAACAGTTTAGATTATTATATCGCAAAGCCAAACCAAGGTGGCCCTCTAGGACAAACGAGGAGCCAACCCACATGTTACACGGAGCCAGATGACAAACAATTATTTCCGCAAAGGATTTGGACTAAAGCCCCTGGTGGAGCCCCTGATCAACGCTGAATATCATTCGGCCCTAATACAGAATATCCGTGATGTGGGCCACAAACAGGTTCTAGGTGATATCACAGTATGTTTAGCAAAAGAATTCGGATTTTGTTACGGGGTGGATAGAGCTATCGACTATGCCTACGAAGCACGACACAAGTTTCCAGAGCGTAGAATCCGTCTAGTGGGAGAGATAATCCACAACCCCCACGTGAATCAACGCCTGCGAGATATGGACATGGATTTCCTTCAGCCCGACAACGCTGGTGTTTTCGATTTTTCTAAGTTAGCCAAGGAAGACGTTGTCATTCTTCCAGCCTTCGGAGTAACCCTGCATGACCTGAACACCTTAAGGGCTCTTGGATGCATTCTAGTTGATACGACTTGCGGGTCAGTATTGCTAGTGTGGAAAAGAGTTGAAAGCTATGCTCGAGACGGCTTCACTGCCCTCATTCACGGCAAGCATTATCATGAAGAGTCTAGAGCAACAGCATCACAGGTGGGAAAACATCCTGGCGGGCGATATATCATCGTAAGAGATATGGAAGAAGCAGAAATTGTTTGCGACTACATTACAAAAAAGCCAGGAGGCATGTCCAAAGCTCAATTCACCCATCATTTCTCCAAGAAGGCTACAGGGGGCTTTGATCCAGAAAGAGACCTAAAAAAAATAGGGGTAGCCAATCAAACAACCATGCTCGCCAGTGAATCTCTAGCTATCGGGTCACGAGTTGAAAAGGCCATGGTTGAGGGCTGCGGCCAAGATTATGCCAAGGAGAGCTTTCGCTCCTTTGGCACCATTTGTTCAGCTACCCAAGAAAGACAGGATGCTGTCCGAGAATTAATGGAAGAGGGCCCCCCAGAGGTGATGCTTGTCATTGGAGGTTATAACTCGTCTAATACTGACCATCTCGCTCATCTTTGTAGGCAGTTCACTAGAACTTATCACATAGAAGACGCTACGTGCATAGACTTGGATGCCTTGACAATACGACACAAGCCTGGCGTTGGAGCTGACAGAGATGAAGTGATACAAGAAGGCTGGCTTCCAGCTGGCCCCTTCACACTCGGCATGACTGCTGGAGCTTCTACCCCTAACAATAAAATCGGGGAAGCATTACTTCGAATATTGAAAGCCCGGAACGTCGAGCTTCCAGCCGATGTAGACTAGGCAGTACCTTGGACATCATAAAACGAGGTCAAGGTACAATCCAATCTCTTCGTCCATCATAGGTGGATGGTACGGCCCAAGGCCCCCAAGGCAGCCTCAGCAACCGCCTCAGACAAGGTCGGATGGGGATGCATAGCCCTGTCCATTTCTTCTACTGTTGCCTCTAGGTGGCGGCCTACTACAAACTCGGCAATCAATTCTGTAGCATGAGGCCCAACAATGTGGGCGCCTAAAATTTCTGAGTATTCTTTGTCTCTGATCACCTTTACAAACCCTTCCGTATGTCCCCCCGCCAAAGCTCGGCCATTTCCAATCCAGGGAAACTTTCCTACTTCAATATCGAACCCCTGTTCCTTGGCCTGTGCCTCTGTTAGCCCCACAGAAGCCACCTCCGGGTTACAGTATGTACAATTGGGAACATTCGCATAGTCCACCGAACCATGAGCTTCGCCCGCAATCGCTTCGACACAAACAACTCCTTCGTGCATTGCCTTGTGGGCTAAAAGTTGGTTTCCAGCACAATCTCCTACTGCATACACGCCCCGAACACTGGATCTCATGTGATGGTCTATAATCACAAAACCTTGGCCGTCAACTTCAACGCCTGCCTCTTCAAGGCCTAGGCTTTCAGTGTTGGGAACCCTTCCGACAGCGCACAGAACACTTTCTACCTCCAACTCATGGCGATTAGAGTCTTTCCCTTCAAACACCAGCTTAACAGAGCCCTCACCTATTACAGTCTTTTTAACGGTCGCGCCCGTATGAAAGGCTATCCCTCTCTTCTTGAAACTTCTCTGCAGGGTAGCAGAAGAATCGGCGTCTTCGACAGGCAAGATCCGCTCTAAGGACTCAATTACAGTTACTTTGGATCCGTATGCATTATAAATATCTGCAAACTCCATTCCTACAGCACCTGCACCTACTACAGCCAAAGAAGCAGGTGCTTCTTTCTGAAAAAGCGCACCTGTCGACGACCAAATGGCCTTTTCATCGATGGGCAAGACAGGTATCTCACGCGGCCTAGACCCTGTTGCCACTACGATGTGGTCAGAAGTATATGTCTCCTTTGTACCATCTGCGGAAGTCACCTCAACAGCACCTCCACCCAACAACCTTCCACTTCCTGTGATATGTGCAATTTTATTTTTCTTAAAAAGGTGAGAAACGCCACCGGACAATTTTTCCGCTATGTCTCTACTTCGCTTTTGTGCAGGACCTAGGTCACTGCTAAAGTTGTCAAAGCTGATTCCATGCGATCCCGCTGATTGACATTGGTTCACCAAAAGAGCGCTACTCAAAAGGGCTTTTGTTGGAATACAACCTACGTTCAAGCAAACTCCACCTAGCTTTTCCTCTTCGATACAAGCAACCTGCATTCCCAACTGGGCACCTCTTATGGCCGCAACATATCCTGCCGGGCCTCCTCCTACCACAAGTAGGTCAAATGTCTTTCCTGGCACGCGCTCACCCTCTTGTCTTAGACAAAAAAACTATTGGAGACCATTTTTGGCTCCAAGCCCCAACATTAAAATTTAGACGGGTGAGCCACACTGGTAAACCCTTTAGGAATACTGCTCGTTTTATTCTTGCCCTGTTTACATCTTAGCATGTCTTGTTTTATTCTTGATATCATGATTAACCCAGTTACAAAACTTCTTTCGATTCGCCAGGAGGAGCTTCCCTTCGTTCTGGTTTCTGCTGCCTATTTTTTTGCCGTTCTCTGTGGATATAATTTTTTGCGACCTGTGCGAGAAGCCATGGGCGTATCAGGAGGAATGAACGACCTTCGTTGGCTATTTGCCGTAACCTCGATTGTGTCCCTTTTTATAGTCCTGTGCTTTGGTGGCTTAGTGGCAAAGACTAACCGTAGAAAATTTATACCTTTGTCATACACTTTTGTCATTGTGTGCCTCCTCCTTTTTTCCAGCCTTCTGTTTGCAGATATACGCAGTGGTGGTGGGCTGATCGGGTCCTCCGCTGAAACTAAATTTTCTCAGACAGTGGGCTACGTATTCTTTGTTTGGCTCAGTGTCATAAACCTTTTCGTAACAAGCGTGTTCTGGGCCTTCATGGTAGACCTTTTTACCGCAGAACAAGGTAAAAGAATATTCGCATTCATTGGTATCGGTGGGACATTGGGAGCGCTTATAGGTGGCTGGGCAACCAGCATCATTAGCGGCTCAACTGAGTCTCCCTACTTGCCAGTTTGGCTAATGCTGGTCGGGGCAGGGTTCTTCTGCCTTGCTATCTACTTGGTCCTGTGGCTAGACCACCTTACTGATGACGACCCTTTGCGTGCCGACAATCACACCGACCTCTCAAGCTCTGTCGAAAGGTCTCCCGAGAAAGTCGGGGGACCTTTCTGGGAAGGGGCAAGGGCAGTGTTAAGCTCTCCATACCTTCTAGGAATTGGTGCATACGTCGTTCTCATGGCGGTGTCCAACACTCTGGTTTATTTTGCTCAAGCCAACATAGTTTTTAGCAATACAGACACCTTCAGCGAAAGGGTGGCGGGATTCGCTCAATTCGACGCACTAGCCCAAGCACTAACCCTTTTTACACAAATTTTTATAACTGCCCACTTGATCAAACGCCTCGGGATAGGTTGGACGCTTTCTATCCTCCCAGCCATTACCATCCTAGGCTTTACAGTACTCTCTCTGTGGACCACCTATGGTGTAATGGCAATCTTCCAGGCGGTTCACAGGGCTACACGGTACGCTGTCTCCAGGCCTGCCAGGGAAACACTTTTCAGTGTTGTCTCTACTTCCGAGAAGTATAAAGCCAAGCCAGTAGTAGACGTGTTTCTTTATCGAGGTGGAGACTTGGCGGGTGTCGGCGTAGAAGGGGTGTTTGTAGCCTTAGGTCTTTCTATCACAGGAATCTCTGTTGCCACGCTTCCCTTGGTCGCTTTCTGGTCCTTGCTTTCCCTAAAGTTGGCCCAAGCTCAAGACCAGAAAGATAAGGCCCAAACCCCTAAATAAACCCCGCGGCCGGCTCCTCTAATATTTCCTTGAGTGTTTTCAGGAATCGCGCTCCCACTGCTCCATCTATCACCCTATGGTCACAACTCATGGTGAGTTTCATCTGCCCAGACTCCAAAGATCCAACTGCCAAAATAGCTGCTTCCGGAGGGTTAATAACCGCGGTAAATTCTTGAATACCATACATCCCGAGATTTGAAATCGAAAATGTACCACCTGTATATTCTTCTGGCTTCAGCATCTTATTCTTAGCCTTTTCTGCTAGTCGCCGCACCTCATCGTGAATTTCCCTTAAGCCCAGAGAATGAGCGTTTCGAATAACAGGAGTTATGAGGCCGTCTTCCACTGCGGTAGCTACGCCAATGTGAACAGCATTGAATCTTCTGATGGAGCTTTGCATCCAGTGTGCATTACATTCTGGATGCATTTTTAATGCCACTGCTGTAGCCTTGATGATGATGTCGTTATAGGAAATCTTTACGCCATGAGTATCCAGCATTCTGTTGATCTGTGAGCGAGCCTCAGTCCACTTACTCATATCGACGCTAACGGTTAAAAAGAAATGGGGAACTGGACCTATAGACTCTGAAAGCCTACGGGCAATTGTTTTCCGCATCTGCGTAAGTGGTATGTCTTCATACTCTTCTGGCCCGCCCACCGAAACAATGGGCCTAGCAACGGTGGCGGCCTGGGTGTTTAAGGCGGCTTCTATATCTTTTCTAACAATTCTCCCAGCTGGCCCTGTTCCCGATATGCTCTGCAATTCAAGTCCCGATTTCTCAGCAAGTTTTCTTGCCAAAGGGGAAGACTTGATACGCTGACCTTCCAACCCTGGCCCCTTCTCTGCTACCACTTTCTCCCCTGACTGCTCTGGTTGAGATAGTGGGACAGCAAGTACTTCTCCAGAAAGCGGGGTATCTTCCGTTGTAGTTGCCGGGGAAGTTGGTTGGTCTTGTTTCTCAAACAAAGATATGTCCTCGTTTGCTTCAGCGATCACCGCGATTACCTCTCCCACTGGAGCTGTACCACCTTCCGACAAAAGCACTGCCCTGAGCAGCCCTCCGCCTCTAGCTACTAGCTCCATTACTGCTTTGTCAGTTTCGATCTCGGCTAGAACATCGCCCTCAGAGACGGAATCTCCTTCTATTTTTAGCCATTTTACAACCTGTCCCTCTTCCATTGTGGGAGATAGAGCTTCCATATGAACTTTAGTCAACATGATTGTCAGCTCGCTTGATGTGTAAGTGGCTCAATTGCTTCATATTTGCACTCCTGACAGTTTTTTGTTTCCGCCACCCAATAAACTTTAGAAAATTGATTTCATACATAGCAAACTTTCTCACAAGCTTCCACAAGGCGGGCAACATTTGGCTTGGCCCAGGCTTCCAGTCTTTTGTTGTACGGCATTGGAACGTCTGCCTGGGTGACCCTCAAAACTGGAGCATCGAGATCATCAAAGGCTTCCTCCATCAGGATAGAAGTGACCTGGGCCCCCACCCCTCCGTACGACCACCCTTCCTCCAAACAAACCGCCCTGTTAGTCTTGGCCACAGACTCCAGTATAGACTCTACATCCAGTGGTCTCAGTGATCTAAGATCAAGCACGTCTGCCTCCAGACCTTTCTTTGCTAACTGGTCCGCCGCCCTCAAGGCCACATGAATCATTTGCCCGTGGGTTATGATAGACACGTCGCCACCTTCTCTTTTGAGGTCTGCGACGCCCAATGGAATCAGAAATTCTTCCCCGTCTGGTACCTCGCCTTTAAGGTTGTATAGAAGTTCGCTCTCCATAAATACCACAGGGTCATTATCTCTAATTGCCGTCTTGAGAAGACCCTTTGCATCAGCTGGAGTACCCGGAGTAACCACCTTCAGTCCCGGCGCGTGGAGATACCACGCTTCACACGCTTGAGAATGTTGAGAGCCGAGCTGCAAGGCTGCCCCGGACGGGCCTCTCAAAACCATAGGTGCTGTTACTTGTCCTCCACTCATCGAGCCCATCTTAGCGGCACTGTTGATCAACTGATCTATAGCTAAAAACGAAAAATTGAAGGTCATGAACTCGACTACCGGCCTTAAGCCCACCATTGCTGCACCGACGCCAAGGCCCGTAAACCCCAATTCGCTAATAGGGGTGTCTACCACCCTTTTGTCACCAAACCGCTCTAGGAGACCCTTAGAAACCTTGTAGGCTCCATCATATTCTGCCACTTCTTCTCCCAACAGAAAAACGGACTCGTCTCGTTCCATTTCTTCGACCAACGCTTGGTTCAAAGCGTCTCTATATGTAATTTCCGCCATATGCCCTCTATTTAGATTACCCGGCCATCAAAAAACAATCGGCCATTGGGGTTGATTTCTGAATAAACGTTGTCGTAAAGGCTCTTTGTGTCAGGCTCGGGGGCTGATTCCGCAAAAGCTTCCGCCCTTCTAATAATCTCCCTTGCCTCCATGTCCATTTCCTTCAGCTCTTCCGGAGTGAGCAGTGCGGAATCGAACATTTGGTCAGCCAGGGTTGTTATGGGATCTGCGTTCTCCGTTTTGTCCTCGACCTCTTTTTTGGACCGGTAAGTGCCTGACACCGGATCTGACATTGAGTGACCCTTAAATCGATAGCATTGTACGTCCACAAATTGAGGCCCTGCCCCTTGCCGCACCTCTTCTACGATCTCTGTAAAGTCTGTATATGTGGAAACAACATCCTGCCCGTCTATGATTCTAGCAGGCACTCCATGGGAAGCAGACTTCTGAGACATCTCTGTTTCGGAAACCCTAGAAAACTTAGTTCCCATGCCGTAGGCGTTGTTCTCAACCGCATATATAACTGGCAGGTTCCAGATCGCCGCCATATTCAAAGATTCATGAAAAGCACCCTGGTTCACAGCCGCATCACCAAGGAAGCAAACGCATACCTGGTCTCCTCCTCGATAATGGATCCCCCAAGCAATTCCAAGTGCAAGGGCTAGCTGGCCCCCTACGATTCCATGCCCACCCATAAACCCTACATCCGAACCGAAGATATGCATTGATCCGCCTAAGCCTCCGGAGGTTCCGGGGGCCTTCCCGTATAGCTCTGCCATGACCGCTTCAGGAGCAACCCCTTTCGCGAGAGCTTGTGTGTGTTCCCTATAAGTGCCGATGACATAATCTTCTTTTCTCAGGGGAGCGATACAACCGGCGGCCACCGCTTCCTGACCAATGTGAAGATGACAAAACCCTCCTATCTTACCTATTGCATAGCTCTCTCCAGCCTTTTCTTCAAAACGGCGATAAAGTAGCATCCGCTTAAGCAGCTCGATCATTTTTTCTTTGTCCAAACTATTTTTTCTAGTTTTCTTACTCAGCTCACTCACCGATCCCCCCTCTGTCATTCAGACCCATGTTCAACTGAGCTCCATTGGAGCATTTCTTGACTCTATTTGTACCAATTTCTTGTTCCCAACAACTTCTGCTGGTGCCAACAAATCAGCTTCTTGGATCTCTCGGATCTTGCCCGCTGGGCCTGCCTTGACTTCTCTAGCTTGCTCTTTGGCATGATAGCTTGATCGTACTAAGGGGCCTGCCTCCACGTGCTTAAACCCAAAATGGTTCTCTCCGACCTTTTTCCATTCTGAAAACTCAGCAGGAGTTACCCATCTGGCCACCGGGATATGCTGAAAAGATGGCCGCAAGTATTGTCCTAAGGTTAGAATGTCCACTGAAGCATCCCTTAAGTCCGACATCGTCTGATACACCTCCTCCCTTCTTTCTCCCATGCCCAAGATCATACCAGTCTTCGTCAGTATCGAAGAATTAATTTGTTTTGATGCCCCCAAAAAGGAAACTGACCTCCAGTACCTGCCGCCGGGGCGAACCTCGGGGTGCAACCTTTCCCCTGTCTCTATATTATGCCCTAAAATTGCCGGATTGGCCTTCAATACCGTGCGAAGCGATTTCTCTTCTCCCTTAAAGTCAGGTATCAAAACCTCCACCGAACAATCCGGTAGCTTTTCTTTGATCCTCAGTATGGTCTCAGCGTATATCGCCGCCCCTCCATCTGGAAGTTCATCCCTGTTCACGCTTGTTATTACAACATGCTCAAGACCCATGGCGCTGACAGTTTCCGCTACCCGTCGCGGTTCATCCTTGTCCAGAGCCCCTGGCATTCCGTGGGCCACCGCACAATACTTGCAGGCCCTGGTACAGACATCTCCTAAGATCATAAAGGTGGCCGTTCCTGCTTCCCAACATTCTCCAATATTGGGACATCCGGCTTCTTCGCAAACTGTGTGCAAGGCCTGTTTACGCATAAGCTTCTTTAGCCTTAGAAATTCTTTCCCTCCAGGCGAGCGTACTTTCAGCCAACTTGGCTTCCTATCCCTGATAGGAACCGTCTCTATTCCCTCATGGGCTGGTATTTTCCAGCTCCCCTTCGGCTTGACAAGGCCATTGTCCTTGTTCCCTGGAAAATATCCTGATGGTCTCTGACTCAAGTCTTTTGTCCCACCTAAGTGTTTGGCGAAAAGCTTCTGGACATCTGCTATCGGACTACACATGTCTGCTATCTAAAAAAGCAACTACTGCCAGAGATCACAACCCCCCCCTTGAGTTGTATATACACCTCCGGAGACACATCAAGCCCCGGCGCTAGGTTAGTCCTGCTGTCTATCACTCCCCCCTTCTTGTCCCCCTAATTAATCTGAGCCTTGGCCCTGGCC
>JAPKDG010000091.1 GCA_028822645.1 Longimicrobiales bacterium
TTGTTGGTGGGATGTTTTACAAAAATCGGTGATTTTACTTGGAGGGTGTCTGACTGTGAAGAATTAGTGGGGGTTACTCACAGGAGATGATGGGGTTGGTTTTAGTTTTAAGGCACGTGCGGATATAGCAAAAAGACACCAAGTTAAATTGTTTGCTACTTGGTAGGAGAAGTCTATAAACAACAATAATTTTGTTTCAGCACTAAAACAGGTCAGGATTCAAGGGCTTTTTTGACCCGTTCCGGAGTGAGAGGCAGGTGTCTCAAGCGGATTCCACTTAGGGCAGCCACTGCATTCGCTACTGCACCACCTGTAATTGGCAACCCGGTTTCTCCTATTCCAGTGGGACTCTCATTGGAATCTATGATCTTCACGTGAATTTCTTCAGGGGCGTCTGACATTCGCATGACACGATAGTCGTGAAAATTCGATTGTTGAACTTTTCCGTCTTTGAAGGTAACTCGTTCTGAAAGTACACTGCTTAGGCCATAAATGATCGCACTTTCCATCTGGGCCACAGCATTGTCAGGTTGAACAACAATACCTGCGTCCAGAGAGGACCATATCCTGTGAACCCTTATCTTTCCAGATGATTTCTCCAACGAGACCTCTGCAACGCAGGCTGCCATCGAGCCACTGCGTTCGGCAAAGGAAATTCCGAATGCGCGACCCCTTGAAGGTGTTCTCCCCCACCCTGCCAGATCCGCTGCAGTTTCAAGAACCTTCAAGGCCCTTGGTGAATTTCGCATCACCTGCCTGTGGAATTGATAAGGATCAACTCCCTCTGATACAGCAATTTCATCAATGAAGGATTCAATTGCAAACTTGGTAAAGCCATGACCAACAGCTCTCCAGTGCTTCAGTCTAACACCGTGATTCAAGCCGATTATTTCGATGTGCTGATTAGGAATATCGTAATATGGAGTTTTAGCTCCAGAGCTCAACAAACGCCTGCCGTCTCCAATTAAGCTATGTTTCCAAGCGATGAGTTTCCCTTCAGCATCCACTCCAGCATCAAGTCTTTGTAGGCACATTGGTCGAAAGGCTCCGTATTGAAGATCATCCTCCCGGCTCCAGATTAGCTTAACGGGCTTTCTGACTGCCTTCGACAACTTCGCTGCTTCCACAATGTAGTCGGACATTGACCGCCGACCGAAACCACCTCCAAGGAAACAGGGATGCAGCTTGATTTTTCGAGGACTTGTTCCAAGAAGTTGGGCAACTTCCTTTATGGCTCCTGCAGGTGATTGCGTACCAGCCCAAATTTCAGCACTGTCGCCTGCAGGGTTAACGGCAACGATTGCATTAAGAGGTTCCATTTGTGCATGATAGACATGGTCACTAAGGTAATCAGCTGAGTATGTTCTGTGAGCTTTTTGAAGTACTGAATCAGCATCGCCTTTCTGGGCTAAGACATGCCCCTTTTTCTTTCGAGAACTGGCAACTTTTGCGTATTCTTCCAAAATTTTCTCACTGTCAAACTTTTCTGCACTAGCGCCCTGGCTCCAGTTAACCTTCAGGCTCCGTTTTGCCGGAAGAAGGTCTTCGTAACGTTTACCGAGGATTCCCACTCCATGTTCTAGAGAGACTATTTTTTTGATACCAGGCATCGACATGATCTCCTTTTCGTTAAAACTCATCGGCCGGTTTCCGTTGACAGGAGTACGCAGGATTGTGGCGTAGAGCATGTTTGGCACTATGACATCCATACTGTATAAGGCACTTCCATCGACCTTTTCCGGAATGTCAATACGAGGTACGAACTTGCCTATAAGCCTAAATTCTTCGGGCCGCTTCAGTTTCTTCTCTGGAATTTCTGGAATTTCTTTTATGGTCTTTGCAAAAGAGGCTATTTCTCCATAACTCATTCGCCGGTTTGTAGCACTATGAATAACCATGCCTGGTTCAGTTTTCAACTCGGTCAAGGGAATTCCCCATTTCATTGAGGCATTTTTCAACAAAACGTATCTTGCTTTGGCTCCAGCTTGACGAAGTGGCATGAAATACCCTCTTACCGTCATACTTCCTACAGTAATCATGTGATATCCTCTACCACCCCACCCTGGTCTACCGTAAATTTTGGGATCAATTGGAGATTGTTCAACTCTAACTTTGCTCCAGTCAGCATCCATCTCCTCAGCAATCAACACTGCAAGTGCAGTCATTGACCCCTGTCCCATTTCAGCGGAAGGATTGAGTATAGTTATCATGCCTTCGGAATTTATCTTTACCCAAACCGTGATATTTGCACCTCTGGACTTGTTTCTTTCAGGATTTTCAGTTGCTGAAGCCAAGTTGTCGCTTAGGAAATCTCCCATAGAAATCATGAAAGTTAGACCACTGGTCCCAGCAATAAAACGACGTCGACTGAGAGTTGGTTGATGGTTAACTGGTGTGTCAGGTTTTATCATCACTTATCCCTCGTTCACTTCGGTTGCAGCAATTTTAATGGCACGGATGATTCTCAAGTAGGTTCCGCAACGGCAGATGTTACCGTTCATGTAGGCAATGATCTCCTCTCGACTGGGATTCTTGTTCGATTCTAGAAGTGCGGCAGCCTGCATAATCTGGCCAGACTGGCAGTAGCCACATTGGGGTACTTGAGTCTCAATCCAGGCTTTTTGAAGAGGATGGGATTGGTCTTTGGAAAGGCCTTCTATTGTAGTTACCGATTTTCCTGCCACAGCCGAAATTGGAGTTATGCATGCCCTCATTGGCCGACCATCCAAATGAACAGTACAGGCACCACAGAGACCTGAACCACAGCCGAATTTTGTTCCTGTTAGTTTGAGATGTTCCCGCAGTACCCACAACAATGCCGTATGAGGTGGCTGCTCAAGTGCTGTTCTGGATCCATTCAATTCAAATTTAATAGACATTCAATAGCCTCCTTTTTTTAGTAAAGGGCGGTCTTGCGGTATTTTAGGACCTACTTATTTAAACGGTAGACCCTTTGTGATGGCAATGCAAGTTTTTTTACTCCCTGATTTATTT
>JAPKDG010000092.1 GCA_028822645.1 Longimicrobiales bacterium
AGGCGCGCATCGCGTTCTTGGAAAAGCGAGCTCCCAAATTCAAAGGCCGTTAACAAGATTGGGGTAGACCGATTACCATCCAAATTGGCGGACCGCCGTCGACGTCGCAGAGGCGGAATCCCTTCCTTTGGTTGCTGCTAAATATATTGGTCGAGTAACTCTTCGACAGGTTAGCAGATTTCCACCAAAATGGAATAACGCCGATGAGTTAGGTGGGTTCGACTCCCTTGAGGGGATGGCGACTATGCTGGTTATTGACGAGCATTAGAGCCACACATATAGTTCATCGGGTCTTTGTAACCTGACTCTAGAACATTAAGAGAGTCTCCAATTTATGGATAATCTCCTCAGCGATATCAATGTACTAGACCTAAGCCAAGGCGTATCTGGCCCATTCTGCGCAAAACTTTTGGCTGGATGGGGCGCAGACGTCATAAAGGTCGAACCTCCGTATACCGGCGACTCTTGCCGATCATCCAAACCGTTCTTTCAGACGATCGACCACTCCCAAGCTAGTGCACTTTTTTCTTATATCAATACCAGCAAAAAGAGTGTGACACTGGACCCGTTCATTCCCAGTCATGCTCAAGCTATCATGAAGTTAGCCCAGAACTGTGACGTTCTGATTGAGAGCTTTCCTCCTGGCTATTTGACGGCCTGTGGACTGGGTTATAGTGACATCGCTGACTCATGTCATGACCTGGTTTACGTATCAGTTACTCCGTTCGGACAAACCGGACCCTACAGCGCATACAAAGGCTCTGACCTGATAGCTCAGGCCGCTGGGGCTCTCATGCATACCATTGGACTCCCGGACAGGCCACCCCTGAAAGTGGGTGGCGAAGCGGCGCTCTATACAACCGGTATCAGTGCGTTCTCAGCCACCACTATGGCCATATATGTCAAAGATACTCAAGGATTCGGTCAACACGTGGATATCTCTGCGATGGAAGTGATGGCCGTATCACAGTTATATTCTTCTATCTATGCTCAGTTTGGCCGTCCTCCCGCGCGGCGGGGAAGCAATCTAGTTCGGGCTAAAGACGGTTGGGTTAGCCCTGGATTGGAGACAGGTGTTCAGGAGAGCACTTGGCTTAAAGTGTGTGAGCTGATCGGAAAACCCGAATTGGTTAACGATTCGAGATTCATTACCCAAGAGTCACGACGGGCTAATCAGGACGCACTGTTGGTCGTCATCTCTGATTGGGCAGGACATAAACCTAAAGAAGAGATCTACCATACACTCCAGTCCTTACGCACCATCACTGGATACGTAGCAACAGTAGAGGACCTTTTGATGTCTCAGCAGTTTGTAGACCGGGAATTCTTCAAGCTAGTAGAGGGTGAATCACTCCCGAATACCATTCAACCTGGTGCCCCTTATCGAATCGCTGACAATTCTTGGGAAATTTCCCAAGCCCCCAGACTAGGCGAGCACAATGAAGAGATATTGTGCCAGGGTTTGGGGTATTCTATGACTGAATTGGGACTTGAGGTATCGTAGAATGTCTATTTCCTCTCCCAAACCAGCACTCGAAGGATTACGTATATTAGACCTTAGCCAGGTTGCGGCTGGTCCATATGCAACCATGTTCCTTGGTTTTATGGGCGCTGAAGTAATTAAAATCGAATCTCTATCTCGCATGGACATAAACCGAGGGAAAGCACGACCCGGGCCGGATGATCTTCGAGTGTACCCTAACGGTGACCCAGGAGAACGGCCATGGAACCGTACAGCTCATCATGTCCACAGGAACATTAACAAACAATCACTTACAATCGATTTAGCGACAGATCAAGGAAGAGAACTACTTCTTGATTTGGTAAAAGTCTGCGACGTATTAGTTGAGAATTACCGAGGTTCGGTGATGGATCGACTGGGGCTTGGCTATGATGTGGTTTCAAGTGAAAATCCTCAACTGATCTACTTGAAAATCAGCAGTCAAGGGGCCACTGGACCAGAAGCTAACTACGGGTCTCTAGGCTCAACTCTGGAGCAAACTGGAGGATTAGCTTCAATCACTGGATACGAGGATGGTCTTCCTTTGTTGACCAATCTAGTCTATCCAGACCCGGTCGTCGGGATTCTTTCGTTCGGTGCTTTGATGACTGCCTTGCGTAGCCGCCTCAAGACCGGTAAAGGCTGCTTAGTCGATCTGTCGCAACGAGAAGTCACGACTATGCTTCTTGGCGAATCTATACTGGATTTCTCGGTCACCGGTAGGATAGCTGTGACGATGGCGAATCTTCACCGAGATATGTCGCCTCATGGTGTATACCCTTGTCTGGGGGAAGACATGTGGGTTGCTATCGCAGTTGGAACTGAAGACGAATGGCGTGGACTATGTACGGCACTGGGCGATTTGGAATTAGCCAGTGATAATAGATTCTGTGACAGTGAATCAAGACATGCTAATCAGAACGAGTTGGACGCAATTATCGCATTATGGACCATCGAACAAGATCATTACGAAGCGATGCATCGACTACAGTCTCATGGTGTTCCGTCGGCTCCAGTACTTAATGGCAACGAGGTAATAACCGATCCTCATCTTGAATCAAGAGGTTTTTGGGATGTAGTTGATCATCCAGAAACAGGTCCGTATAAGCAGGTAACCACGCCTTGGCTTCTCTCGAAGAGTCCAAGAGGAATCCCTAGACCGGCCCCCGGTCTAGGAGAACACAACCATCAGGTGCTGACTGAACTACTGGGGCTTTCAGAGCACGAAATAGCGGATCTGATAACAAACGGAATCACAGGGGAGATTCCGAAAGAGTAACGATCTATCCGAGAGTTGCTGTAACCCATCATAGTCAGACTTCTTAATCTTCCTACCACTACGGGACATACGGTTAGATGCTTACTGCAGTAGTAACATTCACTAATCAGAATCGAAGACATGGAACAAGCAGGGTTCCATCAACGGCGGCATGTGAAAAAGGGCAAAAAGAAATTCCACCTCGCCCAGTTTTTGGTCCACGGGC
>JAPKDG010000015.1 GCA_028822645.1 Longimicrobiales bacterium
CTTCTTTGGGAGCAAAAGTCATTTCGATGGAACCTCAACCCTTGGTTAACCTGTGGCAACAATGGATGATTGGACATCATCCGAAAATAATTCTGAGGAGAGAAGCGGTTGGTAGTGCCTCCGGCGTGGGTCATTTATCGATAAGCGATTTGACACCGACTGTTTCAACTATAGCGGAATCATGGAAAGAAAAAATAGTGATCGTCAACCCGACTTTCCGGAAAGTCCGTTGGAACCAAAAAGTGAAAGTTGATATCATAACCTTGGACGAGCTGATCGTTTTGTATGGAGTCCCAACTTATTGTAAGATCGATGTAGAAGGTTATGAGGGCAAAGTGTTACAAGGCCTGAGTCATCCTATAAAGCTGGTATCATTTGAATTCATTTACGGAGACTTGGAGTCGACTATATCTTGTGTTGAATTACTAGAGACTCTGGGTGTTTATGAATTCAATATAGTGATCGGAGAGAATCGAAAATTTCAGTTTTCCGAATGGGTTGATAAAGAATTGTTGCTTGACCATTTATCCACTAATCAATCTAGCTCGGGAGATCTTTATGCCAAGCTTATGTGAAATCTGGACAAATAGGATTGTGAAAAATTATGCTTAAAAATTGGACATCTTTAACGACAACGGATTTCTCTATACTGGATGCGATGGATCCAGTAGCAGTATTGGTAGCGGGCTCGATTGAACAACATGGGCCTCACCTTCCTTTGTCAACCGACTCAGTTATTGGTGAAGGTTTGCTCGAAAAAAGTTTAGATTTTGTACCTTCAGAAGTTGTCATATTGAAGTTGCCTTCCTTGTGTATGGGTTCTAGCCCAGAACACAATGAGTTTCCTGGTACTATCAGCTATTCGCCAGAATTACTTATAGAAAATGTTGTAGAAATCGGAAGTCAGGTTAAAGAGTGTGGAGTTAAGAGGTTGGTGATACTGAATAGTCATGGTGGTAATAGCTCTGCCCTAGATATCGCTGCCATGCGGCTTAGGGCTGAAATCCAATTGCTAATGGTTAAAGTCGATTACTTTCGGTTCCCTAAGCCAAGCCAAATAGATTTACCAGATTCCGAATGGTTATATGGTCTACACGGCGGCGCGCTGGAAACTTCTATGATGATGCATCTGAAACCTGAATTGGTGCGGATGGGCGAGCTAAGAAATAATGCTTCTTGGCTGAAAGAATTGGCTGAAGGTCATCGTAGATTGAACAAAGATCGCGCAGTCTCATTCTATTGGATGGCTAGTGACTTGAATCCATCGGGAACAGTGGGCGATGCCACCTTGGCTAGCTCTGAAATCGGCGAAGAATTGGTAGAATATTACTCGAAATGTTTTTCAGAGGTTATTCTGGATGCGAGTGAAATTGACTTGAGCAGGCTCGGCTAGTGGACAGGGGACCTGATATCACTGTAGCTCTCGCTTGGTCTATTATAAACAGAATACCAAGTGAATTCCCAGAGGCTGAATCGGGCGTCCTGAAGGGAGGTGGTGAAGTTGGTTTGCTCAGAGAACCAACTAGACTGGACAACCCTGAACCACTGACCTTTGAATTCCAGGAATACGGTGAGAGGTGGACCACTTCACATTCTCTCTGCGCAGATGCCCAGAAGGTCTTGGAAATCTACGGCCCTTTGGCGGTCAAAGAAAAATGGATTCTCGGCCAGCTAGGTCAGAGTTTGGATGGGAGGATAGCTACCGAAGCAGGAGACTCTCACTATGTCACGGGCGACGAGGACTTAATCCGTCTGCACAGAATACGATCCATGGCTGATGCAGTAATAGTCGGAGCAAACACTGTGATCTCTGACAACCCAAAGATGACGGTAAGAATGGTGGAAGGCTCCAACCCAGTCAGGGTTATTCTGGATCCCCAAGGGCGTTTAGATAACGATAGTTTTGTTTTTCAGGATCGATCAGCTAAGACTATCGTATTACGTGGCCGAGGGATTTCTTTATCCCAATCTCATCCGGCTGTCGAGATGATCGATCTGGATTACGTGAAAGGGGAAGGATTTGGGATGAGTGAATTGAAATCCATCTTGAGACAAGAAGGATACAAAAAAATCCTAGTCGAAGGTGGCGGAGTTACCGTGTCCCGTTTTTTGCAGGCAGGAGCATTGGATCGGTTGCACATCACAGTGGCCCCTATGATTATCGGATCAGGAAGGCGCGGCCTAGAGTTGTCAGCCATCGAATCTTTGAGTGAGGCGATTAAACCTAAATGCAGACAATTCAAACTTGGCAATGATGTTCTTTTTGATCTAAATTTGCGAATATGAGCTACTACGGAGAGTCCGTGGTGTTTGGAAGCGCTAAAAAATCCAGATGGCTGACTCTAAGTATAGAATTAGAAGAACATGCGAGTCGCAGGGACGAGCGTGCCCACGAATTTATTATCTCTGATTCTTCCGGACACTCTTCTAACGCTGAATGCACCCATCCTTGGATTAGCAATTTTTTAAGCTCTCGATCTTCATAGTTCAACAACCAAGGGCTGGAATAACACTTGGTCACGTACCCCTTAGATTTGAATAATTGATTCAGTCTGGAAACTGCCGAAGGTCCTAGCGCTGGGCCAGTACCTTTATCCCTAAGTTGATGACGGTTAAAGATATTGCAAATGCGGCTATGGTGTTCCAAGCTCTCTACATCGGTTTCTTTATTTGCAGTTGAATGCCAGGACACCTCACCTGTGTAGGATAGAGAGAAGTAAACAGGACAAGACTGATTGGCACATTTTTCTGTTAATTCGTCAAGCCAGCCTCTAGAGGTGAGATCCAGCAGTGCTGATCCTGTTACTAAATCATTGTCGCGAATGAGTTGAAGGCCTTCTTCCCTGAGATCACCCAGGAAAGGACTGATTGTCAAATGCTTTTGTATCGGTGTTTCTATCATTTCTAGCAAAGAAGAATCGTGATCGAGTAATGTCCAATGCTGGCTTTTCTTTCCCAAGTAAGGTGATAGATAACGTAAATTGGATCCCATTCCGCTACCGAGGTCTAGAATTCGTCTACCTTCCTGTTTCATCCAGTAGTTAGCGAGCAGGAGGACCAGTTCTTTTGACCTTGACCGATGGTCCACTGGCTCTCTCAATTCAAGCCAATGTGAATCGAAATTAGCGTGTTTCATGAAAAGGCAGTATCAGGGACTAGTGAGGTGATCGCGTCTTCGAAATTTCGTGTGGCTTGCTCCCAATTAGGAAATTGATTTTGGACGGAGTAAGATTCATCTGCGAGATTGTTCAGTGTATTCCTGAGGGCGTCGGCCAGAGAGTTGGAATCTCCTGCGGGAACTAGAATTGCTGGTGTCCCTTTCATTGTGTAAGGGATAGCACCTCCGGTAGTGCTGATGATAGGGAGAGACCTTGTTGCCGCTTCAGCTAATACCATTCCGTATCCTTCGTACAATGATGCCAATACGAAGATAGAGCTAAAGTCGTATAATTTATCTATCGTTGCTGAAGAGCACTCGCCAGTGAATAAGATTCTATGACCAAGTTGATGTTTTGCTACGGTCTCAAGGATTTCTGAGGCGTAACTCGGAGAGCGATCTAGACTACCAGCACAAATGCATTCCCAATCTAAGCATCGGGTTTTATTTAAGGCATCGATAAGTATGTGGAAACCCTTCCTAGGTATCACTGAAGCGACACAAAGGAGCCTGGGTGGAGCGTTTTTGTGCGGACCCTTAGCGGGAAGAGCTGGTTTTGTTCCTGGGATTACTGTCCTGATTATTTCAGTAGGAATATTCATGGTCGCAAGTTGATTAGCTGTGAATTGGCTAGTCGTGATAACACCAACACAGTTAGTTAGAGCTTTTTTTTCCAGTTCAAACAGGCGAACCATCTCTGACTGTGGTAATCCGGATTCTTTAAAAAGAGGGTGATGGAGCAGGGAAATGAGTTTTAACCTATGAGTATGGCGGCTCAATTCGCGGGGGTTCCTCCCCATAACCAAACCATCTAAGATTACGGTTTGTCCTTCTTCGATGGAATTTAAAATATTCTCTAGAGAATTGTTCGGCGGTGTTCTGGTCTTCGAAGAGGAAGGGGAGGTTGAATGAACCGAGATGACCCAACCCAATTCACGCAATCCCCTGATGATATGATCATCATAGATATATCCACCTGTTCTTTGCTCTAAATCATCTTTGATTATGAAATGTAGCGAGGAGGATTTCACACATTCCCTTCATAACTTGCCCAGGCTATGTGCGATTCCTTAAGAGTTACCTGGATCGATGAAAGGCCTGAAGCGTTTGGGCCTAAGGTGCCCAGATGTATGCTTGAAAGGATACGGTCGAAGATATTCTTGGAAAGAAACTCTGTGGTAGTGTTTTCGCCCTGGAAATCTATTTCCTCATCGAGGTTGCGATAGTTCAGTTCACCCAAGAGGTTTCCGACCGTTTGTGAAGCAATGCCGATGTCTACCACGAGGCCGTCACTATCCAATGTTTTTCTCTTGAAGGTGACATCAACAACGTAAGTGGCTCCGTGAAGGTTTTGTGCAGGCCCGAAGATGGACCCTTCAAAGCTGTGGGCTATCATAAAATGATCGCGAACGGTTAAGCTGTACATAAGTATATCTATTCCTTAGTCGGGGTAAGCAATACGGTGACAAAGTTGCATCGGTGGTGTGTCCATGAGATCAGAAAAAAGTTGAGGTAATTCTTTAAAGCAACTCTCTCCGCTAATGAGAACATCAAGGTCGTCGTCCTGCAAAAGCTCTAAAGCTAGTTTTAAGCGTTTCCGGTGGTTCCATTGCAACCTACGGCTTGCAACGATGTTCGAAACCTGACTGGATTTCAGGGTTAATCGATGGGAATGAAAACTCTCTCCAAGTGGTACGGTCACCGCTTGGTCACCGTACCAACTTAATTCGATAACGGTCGACTCTGGGATGGCCGTCGAAAGTGCTACCCTAAGGCCACTAGGTTGACCGCTGGCATGGAAGATCAAATCCGGCTTTAGATCTAGTGGCGGTTCAGTACCAAATCGAAGATTAAGCGACTGGGCGATTTGCTCACGTTGAGGATCAGTGTCAATGAGGAACACTGCGGTACCTGGAATCCTATTGCATAAATATGCCACGAGAAGTCCTATCACTCCTCCTCCAATTACCGCGATAGTGTCACCGATGTTTGGCTGAGAGTCCCATATGGCGTTGACGGCAGTTTCCATTCCAGCAGCCAAGATCGCACGTTTAGGAGGAACTAATTGGGGCAGCGTAATCACTTCATTAGCTGGGATGATAAAATAATCTTGGTGTGGATACAGAGAAAAAATGGTTTGTCCGAGTAATTTTGAAGCCATGTTATGGGGAGCATCGATACAGATGCCCACATTAGAATACCCATATTTTACTGGGCCGGGAAACTCTCCCTCTTGGAATGGTGATCGCATAGTATCGTACTGAGACGGTGGGACTTGGCCGTTGAATACCAGCGTTTCAGTTCCGCGGCTGATTGCTGTATACAAAGTTTTAATGACGAGTTCGTTTTTAGCCCTGGAAGGGATCAGTTTCGTAACGATTTCCCCTCTTCCAGGTTCGGTCACCCAAAATTGTTGGCTGTGAGTTGGTGTTGTAGTCATTATTGTAATCCTGACTTTAAGGCATTATTTAGAGGATCTGAGAATTTAAATTAGATTTAAACCATGGCTACTGTGATTTCAAAACGCGTTGTGACATTGGAGTTGATTGTTGGGTATAGTTTACTGGCTGTCGGATCTATCACAACATGGTTCCTGTTGGCGCTCTCGGCTAGCTATTTGCTTCAAGTGTCAATTTTGTATTCGATATTCGGACTCATTCTAATAAAAGTTTGGCCAGGTGAATGTCAAGAGTCGGGGATCGGATTGGCTAACCGAATCACTGTTTTAAGAGCCATTTTAAGCATTATTATCTGTGCGACGATTTTTCATGTGGGATCTCTTGAAGCCGGTGGATATTGGTGGGTTGTGATACTGTCTGTAATCGCGTTGAGTTTAGACGGCCTGGATGGTTGGCTGGCCAGGTATACTCAAACAGAATCTTCCTTTGGAGCAAAACTGGATATGGAAGTGGATGCTTTTCTGCTACTCGCTTTGTCTGTATTGGTATTTGTGAGTGGAAAGGTGACATTCTGGATTGTGTTCATAGGGTTGATGCGATACTGCTTTGTGGCTTGTGGTGAAGTGTGGCCTTTTCTAAAAAATCAGTTACCAATGAGTTGGCGACGCAAAGGTGTGTGTGCAATTCAAGGGATTGGGTTGGTGATTTGTCTGGTACCAGTGAGCTCCGGATCTTTTGCGTACAATATTGCTATGCTTAGCCTAGGGAGCCTTATGTATTCGTTTTGCGCCGATACCCGATGGCTCTATATGAATAGAATGTCAGCTTGAGCCTGAGATCAGGCAAGAGGAATTATCCTGTGTCGGGCTCCAATTGTTCGTGGAAATAGTCCCCACCTTTTTCTATTTTATCATCACTGCCCCAGAAAAGTTTCCCCCCCGCAGGTTCTAGGCGAGGAATGTGTTTCGAGCAGTGTATGTAAGCTTCTTCGACTGCTATGGAAACCCACCTCTCCGGCTTTTTACCGATAGTAATGAGAGTAGCTTTTCGTAGTTCTCTAGTCAGGTCGTTCCAGCGCCTAAGTTCTTGGTTCTCAACAATAGTTGCTCGTCCATTTATGTGTAAGCCCACGGTACTTTTATAAAAATCAGGAAAGAAAAGACCTATGTGAGGGTTCTCCGTAATATTCCCTAAAGTTGCCATCACGCCGTTACCTCTATATTCGGGATATACAAGCGTTTTGGGATCGAGAGTGTGCACAAATCCAGAAGGTCCAGACCGAAGTGAACAGTCACATTCTCCATTGGCATTGGAACTGGCAACGAACATCATCTCTTGACGCAGTAGGTAGCTGAGCATTTTGGGATTAAGATGATCGAACACCTGTTTGTTATAAAATCTTGTGGCTCTCTCTTCTGTCCCATAGGCCACTTGAAGTTCTCTCTCTCCTCTGGGACCGTCGGTTGGATTGTTTTTCATGTATTCATCTCGTGTTTCATTCGGATACCTTGAATCGTGTAATTCTAAGAGGCCAAAAATCCCGTGGATAGCATCCTTTATTATAAGAAAGGACCGGTAGTCATTCTATTCTCTGTATCCAGAGCACCATATTTGCCATTGTGCCCGATCCCGAGTTTCTGATCTGGATACTAGAAGGTAAATTAAGACCAGATGAAGACCATTCGAGGTAAGAACTAGAACCACCCCTGATGTTTAGGGGTAACGTTAAGTCGTCTATGTCACTTGTGTACGGTTGCAGTCTTCGGTCAGATGCCCAACGCCCCATAACATCTCGAAGGTTCCAGGAGGTCAGATTGTTGGATATCTTACCGTCACCCCAAAGTGTCATAGCAAACGTTGCTAGCAATTCTTTTTTGGGAATTCCAGTAATCTGCGAGTAATTAGACAGGCCCGAATGGTCAGTTGATCCAACCAAGGCCCTGCTTAATGCCTTCTCTCCACCAGGATAGTTTGGACCGTACAGATCCAAGACCATTCTCATGAAAATGGAGGGGACACCGTAGACCGCTCTAAGATTATCACAGGGGCCAGCATTTCCTTGGGATTCCTTGCCCATCCAAGAACATTCTTCAGGAGCATTTGGAACTCTACCCGACTTCGAGTATCCAAAATAATATGTAAGGTCGCTCGCCCAGTCTCTGTACCATTTAAAACCTGTGTTGAAATCGTGCAGTCCTAAATCTAAGCCAGGTCCATTACCATAGATTTCATATCCAACTAATTGTTCGGCTAGAGTAGCTCCTCCCTCCATTTCCCAACTCGATTTGTATTCTGAATCTTTGTAAAAATTTCCAGTAATCTGTATGACATGAGTTGTTTCGTGTGCAATCAAGGGATCATAAAGATCTGTGAGCCATGATTTGGGAACTACCCTGTTTTCAATCGTACCTTCTGGGTCTGGGGCTAATCCATAGAATATTTCTGCTTGGTTCGCTCCGGGGCATAGATTGCTAGGTACTAAGTCTCCTCCCCACACAAAACCTAAGGTGCGCTTTCTTTTGTTGACTTCCTTGGTTACAAGGACAGACAACTTTCCGTTGGAATCGATATCTCCGTAGTCACCGTAGTATTCCTTTAAAACGGGTAGAGTCTTGGACGTATACTGAGTATCAAAATTTTGGTACTCAGAAGCTGTAAACGATTCAGGTAATGGGTTACCTATATCTTCATACCATACGGTTTCTTCACCTATGTAAGCAATTTGTGCTAGGACTTGAAGGGTATCCCCTGATGCGCAAGAGAGCCCCATATTGAAAGGCACAGTATCCCCAAGGCTGACTTCTTGATTTAAGATGTCCTGTGGAGCAATGTTCCAGGATTGAGGGCGAAGTTCTCTTCGGATTTTGTCGATACCAATTTCCTCTATCAAAAGCTTCTCATTGGCTCTTATCGCGTGTTCCTCTTGGATGTGATTTTCGAATGTGACATTCATGATAGAAACTGACTGACTTCCAATTGTTGGAGGCATGACAGGAGTGACAGGAAAGTTGGGAAGAGGGATATATCTGGAAGGACTGTCAGGATTGAAACTTTGGTTAACCAAAAAGTCGGCCAGCAATTGGACACCAGGTTTGATCTTGAGAGTGATTTTATTCAAGTCTGCAGTTGCCTCTGATTGAGATAAAGCACCGATGAGAAATTTTTGATTTGAACTTCCTGGTTTCAGATGTATACATGCTTCAGCAGATATGATGTTTTGTCCGAGAGCTAACGATTGAATGTTTTGTGGCATAACGGACACTTCTACGCCGACGCTATCAGTTGAATTCTTTAATGTGAGCTGAGTTTTTCTGGGTGGAAGACAGTCGAAAAGTGGCAGCATGAAACGAACCTGAGTACTGGTTGCAGATGTGATTTGTACTGCCCTGCCTCCTAGTGTTAATTCGTTATTGCCGAAATCCCAAAGTCCTTCTCCTTCCAAGGTTCCCTGAGATCCCTCGATGAGTACATCCGGGGTTATCGAAGAGATCACGATACCTCCACCTGTGGATACGATTATACTCAATGCTGCAGAGATGGCACCAGAAGATACAGTGACTTGAGACCTGCCATCTGTCAGGGAGGTGGCTAAGCCCTGATTGTCCACTCGGACAATAGATTCGTCAGCTGACGACCAGGTAACATCGGGGGTGTCCACAATATTACCTCTTGCGTCCTTGATGATCGCTTCAATTGTGATTGTGTCTTGTAAACTTTGGAAGCGAATTAAATCTTTTGTGAATTCAATAGTGTTTGTTTCCTGAACAACCGTCACAAACGCTGTCTTTTCAGTTGAGCCTGCCGTAGCAGTTATGGTGGCCGAACCTTCGGAGATTGCAGTGAGCATTCCACGCGAGTTTACTTCTACCGAAAGTACGTTTGAAGTTGTCCAGACAATTGCCGGATTGGGGAAGTATGAGCCGTATTGGTCAGTTGCCGATATTTTTACTGTTTCCGTGGCACCTAAGCTGGTAAAGCTGTATTGATCTTGAGAGAAAGACAGCGTGCTGGCTATTGGAGGATCGGGTTGAGTGATGGGTTCAGTGGGCGACTTAGAAGTGTCTTCAGAGCAGGAAGCAGAAATTAAACAGAGGATGCCCGCCCACTTGCAGTATCGATTCATTCAGTCCTCTAAGGGAAGCTGGTAAAGCTGTATTGATCTGTTCAATATTAACAGGAATGTAGAGCACTGGAAATCCTTATTTGCGATGGAATGATTATCCGTCCACATTGTATTTGAAGGAGAAACAACTATGGCAAATTGTGCTTCACACACCATCCTAATAAAGGGTGGAAAGGTCGTGAGAGAAGAAGGAGTATTTCTCGAAGACCTTTTGATTCGTGGCGAACGGATCGCTGAAATGGAGAGATTTCCTGAACATGAGATCCACGAAGTTGTGGATGCTTCTGGACTATTGATTTTTCCTGGAGCGGTAGATACGCATGTTCATCTGAATGATGTTTTTATGAATACTGTTAGCGTTCATGACTACTACACAGGAACTTTAGCTGCTGCATTCGGCGGGGTCACTAGTGTCATTGATTTTTCAAATCAAAGACATGGAGATCCTCTTGTTAATACCATTAAAGATAAAAAATCTGAAGCTGCTGGAAGAGCTTTAATCGATTGGGGGGTGCATCCTGTAATAACTGATCCCAGCCCGAGCACCTTAAAGGAAATTCTGGATGTAGTAGAAATGGGTTCACCTACCATAAAATGTTATATGACCTATAGAGAAGAAGGTCTATTGATTGCCAACGAAGATCTTGAATTAATTTCTGAATCTCTATGTGCGGCTGGTGGCATGTTGTTACTACATCAAGAAGACAACGAAATGGCAGAAGCTGGTATCAGAAGAGAGTTGGATCGAGGTGGGTTTTCTCCTCTTCATCACGCCCTGAGTAAGCCGACCGAAGTGGAAGATGCGGCTATCCGGACTGCGATTGATATAACAAGGCGGACAAAAGGAAGGACTTTTATTGTGCATCTGACGTCTTCAGATGGACTAGAGATGATCACTGGAGCAAAAGATCAAGGGGTAGACATACACACTGAAACTTGCACTCATTATCTTCTTTTTACTGACGAGGAACTCAAAAGAGAAGATGGGGTGAAATGGATATGTTCTCCTCCACTGAGAGATGCTGCAAATCAAAAGTTACTCTGGTCTGCCGTGTCGGATGGCAGGATCCCGATGGTCACTTCTGATGATGCGGCATATTCCTGGGAGGCCAAGCAATATGGTAAGGATCGGTTTGACAGATGTCCCAACGGAATTCCGGGGGTTGAATCAAGGTTCATGAGTCTTTATTCAGAAGGAGTAGTGGCTGGAAAGATCACCCTGGAAGCCTTTGTGAAAGCGGTGTCTTGTACTCCCGCTAAAATTTTTGGCCTTTGGCCTAAGAAGGGAAATCTGTTGCCTGGAGCTGATGCGGACATTGTATTGTTAGATCCTACTGAATCTTGGGAAATGAATAGAGACACTCTGCACATGTCTGCTGACTGGTCAGTATTTGATAATCAAAAGACTACGGGAAGGATAAAGAAGGTTTACTCTAGAGGCGAGCTCATAATTGATGGTGAAAATTGTGTGGGCGATCCTGGTCGAGGGCAATATTTACATCGTAAACTACCAGATCACCTTCAATACTAAGATTCATCTATGAAAAAAATTTTGATTATAAATCCTAACAGTTCTGAGGGGATGACTCGGACGATACAGGATTTTGCTAAAATGTTTGTTGGTAATAGGGCAGAAGTCGTGACAGCTCTCACCGTTGGAGCTCCTGAGTTTATAGAAACGTACGCAGATGAGTCACAAGCTATGGCTGGGATGATGCGATTGATCAAGAATAATCAAGAAGACTATGATGGATTTGTGATAGCTTGCCATTCGGATCCCAATCTTGATCTCATGAAAGAACTGAGCCTGAAACCTGTCGTGGGCATTGGAGAAGCATCCATGCGTTCAGCGTGTCTTATTGGTGATAGATTCACGGTGCTGTCCGCTACTTTAGGATCAATTCCAAACAAAAAAGCTCTGGTGAGTAAATATAATCTTCTAGATCAACTTTCTTCTGTCCGAGCTTTAGGGACTCTATGTGCAAAGCAAACACAGGTAGATTTGTGTGAGAAAGTGTCCAGGGACGCTATCGAACAAGATTCAGCTGAAGTCATTGTCTTAGGTTGCGCGGATATGGCTGGTATGAGTTTTGAGCTGCAGGATAGGCTCGGAATTCCAGTTGTAGACGGCATTGCTTCATCATTAAGTATCTTGCTAGGACTCATAGATCAAGGATTGTCAATCAGTAAAATTAGCAGGTATCGTAGCCATGCCTGAGGGTATCTATTCAGGAGCAAATCCGTCTGAAGTTATGTCAGATCTTCGAAATTTGGTCAATTTTCAGGATAAAGGTATGGGAGTTACTGAATTAACTCGAGAATTGGAAGAAAAATTGATCCCTCATTTACTTAACTACAGTAGGCCTGAATTTCAGTCTATGTTCAATACGTTTCCCGAAGAAGGGGCATTCGTGGGAGCAGAACTCGCTCTGCGATTTAATCAGGGTGTTACCAACTGGCAGGTTTCTCCTGGTGGAGCAGTTTTGGAGGAACTCTGTTGCAGAAAATTGTGTGAACTTTTTGGTTTGTCCGAAAAATCAGACGCTACATTTATGTACTCGGGAACTTATGGTAATCAGCAAGCGATCTATCTGGCTTTGCATCACTTCGCTGAAAGTAAAGGCTTTGACTATTCCGTTGAGGGAATGACGGGCTTCGCCAATCCCAAAAAACTCAAAATATTGGTCTCTGAGGATACTCATTTTTCGGTAACGCATGCGGCACATTTTCTCGGATTGGGAGAAGAATCGTTACTGAAAGTGGGATTGACGACTGATCAGAGAATGGATCTCACTGAGCTTCAGGATGCTTTGAATAGAAATCATTCCGAATATGAAATATTTTGTGTGGTTTGCACACTTGGATCTACAATAACAGGCTCCGTCGATCAAATTCAAAAAGTGACAGAAATGTGTTCTGATTATGGGCCGTGGCTTCACGCGGACGGCGCATACGGCCTTGCCTACAGCTTGCTCCCGGAAAAAAAACATTTGTTTGCGGGGATAGAATTAGCTGATTCAATAGTGTGGGATCCACACAAGCAATTCGGAATTCCTATTCCTTCTTCTTTGTTGTTCTTAAAAGATGGAAGCAACTTTAGCAGGGTGAACGTTCACTCTCCTTATTTCAATAGGGAGGGGGATGAGATGCCAAACCCCGGGCTTAAATCACCACCCTCAACAAGACCATTTTCTGCTCTTCCACTTGTCACATCCATTAGAAACCAAGGATTAGATGGTGTACGGACCAGGTTGCGAAGCTCGATCTCTGCCATAAGTGAATTGTCTAAAGTTTTGACAAGTGACAATGAAATAGAAGTGTTAAATAAACCAGATACAGGAGTAATTTGTCTTAGGGTAAAACCAGAAGGTACTGAGGAAGATCAACTGTGCAACCTCCAAGAACTTGTGTACAGGAAGATCTGTTCGGAAGGTTCCAAGAGTATTTCCATTGCCACTATCAATGGGAAAAAAGTATTGCGTTTGGTTTCTGTATCGCCAGAAGTCACTGTACGAGCGTTGCAATCTACAATAGCTTCCATTAGAGAAGTAGCGAAGAAATTAAGTAAGAGTGGACCATTTGTTCGATGACGGTCCGGTGGACAGAGATCATTTTTGAGGAGTGACTATTATGTATAATTCGATTCCGTTTAAGGCTCTATCCTTGGTGCTGTTAGCCACAATGGCATGTTCGACTGGTGAACCAGTGGGCGAGGGGGAGAATCCTAGATTCGGAGTTTGGCAAATGGACTCCGATGCTCCTCCTCCAGCTATAAATATTATGACGTATGAACCTTACGGAGAGAATGGCATGAGGGTGACGGTAGAATCTACCAACTCTGAGGGCAGGGAATCGAAGTGGGGTTATGTGACTATGTTCGATGGCGAATTCATGGATGTTGAAGGACAAGAAAACAGTAGGACAGCTGTTGAAATAGTGGATGACAAGATTAATAAAATTTCGAACATGCGAAATGGAGAAGTCACACAAACCATCATGAACGTCTTGTCAGAGGACGGAAACATTATCGATAATGAATACATTCGAACTGGTCCGAATGGTGAAAGACGAGTGAGTCATGCAATCTATAGGCGCATCAACTAGGGAAGCCGCTTTAGGAATGTGATTCCCGCCACACGGCTTGTGCCTAGGATCATTTTGTTGGCCTCAGGAAAATCCAAGACTAAACCGTTTCCAATATATTGACTATCTCCATTGTAGCTCATTTTGGTTAAAGTGCCGTCGGGACGCTGCAGGGTCAGTTCTTGGCCGGTTGAGCCAATAAAAAAAGAGACTCCTAGTTCAACGCTCCAGTACTCACCGGTAAAATCTTGAGGGGAATTGAGAGGAGAAGTTTCTGGATTAAGTGATGATTGCAAATCATCATCCGCGGTCGAATTCACCACTGAGCCGTCAGATCTGAGGTTTAGATTCTCTGTAGGTGCTTCAGTGAAATGGTCGATTAAAACAAGGTCTGCGATATCCGTAACATCTAATTGTTCTGTACCATCGGACCGATTGCAGAGTAGGATAAAAGTGGTCTGTTGGTTTGGATAACGAGTGATATTCGTTCTGAATCCACCCCAAGATCCCGTGTGCATGACTCGTTTTAGGCCGCGGTAGTTGTCCACTGTTAGGCCCAAGGCGTAGTCGATGGTGTCACCGTTATTTAGGACCCCGCGGGTGTGTAATTTACTTAACAATTTGCTTCCGCCTACCGTCGCATCATAAAAATTGTTATCCCATTTGGCCAGTTCTTCTATTGATGTTAGGACCTGCCCGTCTCCTCCCATTTGAAAATTTAACAGATGGTCGATCCCCCATTGGTTCGATGAAAGGCTATATCCTGTGGCCCGTTCTTTTATGATTTCATGGTTGTTATCCCAGATCTGTGTTCTGTGCATATTCAAAGGGCCAAAAACTCTTTGTTCCAAGAAAGCACGCAAAGATTTGCCTGTCACTCTTCTGACTATGTGTGCGGCGAGGAGGTAGCCAGAATTGGAGTACATAAATTGGTCGCCAGGAGTAAAATTCAAAGCATCCTGTTTCAGTATGATTTCTACTGCATCGAATTCAGTGAATACGTTATTGAAATCTATACTAGCAAGGTTCATTAATGCGAGATAGTCTCTGATTCCGGATGTATGATTCAGGAGATGCCTAATAGTGATTGGCTTGTTGTAGATCTTGAGCTCAGGGATCCATTTTCGGACATCGTCGTCTATTTGAAGCGAACCATCTATTTCCAATAGAGCTATTGCGGTGGCGGTGAACTGTTTCGAAAGTGACGCTATATCAAAAATTGTGCTGGAGGATATGGGCACCCCCCAATCGAGATTGGCAGACCCTCTGTTTTTCCTGTAAGAGAGTCGGTTTTGCTCGATGATTCCAAGACTGCATCCAGGGTCGGTTTCCTCAATAAAATCAAAAAGTGATTCCATGTTTGCGTCAAATCCAGTCGTTGAGGTTATGGACTGTCCGTGAAGAGTGAGGGTTGGAATGACTAAGCAGACAAGGATGAATGAAAGTAACTTCTGGGGTATGTTAGTCTCAGCAATGGTCATTTTATTTTCTAAGAAAGTTGAGGGATTACCTTGTCCCATCCAGGACACGGCTATTATGATCAAGTACGATATGCTCTGTACTCGTTGTCCTTTACATCAAAGTGAATCTGTTTATAATTCTGCCGTTTTGCTAGGCCTCGCTGACAGCTTGTCTCGATGAGCTAATACAGAAGAAGTACAATCCGTTTCATAATATATGAAGGAGCCAAGGAATGTTTGTCCGTTCAAACTATGTTATCACCACTTTATTGATTGCTTGTTTTGCTATGCAACCAGTAGATGGAAAAGCTCAAAGTATTACTGCTGAACAGCTTGGGACACTCGAGTTTAGACACATAGGAGTGGTAGGCAACCGGATTGCTTCCGTTTCAGGTGTTTCTGGTGACCCTCTCGTGTACTACGCTGGATCTGCTGCTGGTGGACTTTGGAAGACTGAAGATGGTGGAAATTTTTGGCGACCTATCTTTGATGATCAAGACACACATTCCATCGGTGCGTTAGCCGTTTCTACGTCTGACAATCAAGTGGTTTGGGCAGGCACTGGAGAGCCTCATATTCGGTCTAATGTTACGGTTGGTGACGGTGTGTATAAGTCGACTGATGGGGGTGAGACATGGGATCATATGGGTTTGGAGAAAACGGGAAGAATAAGTCGAATCGTAATTGACCCAAGAGATCCATCGACAGTATATGTGGCCTCACTGGGACATGGTCATAGCCCACAGGAAGAAAGAGGAATCTATAAAACGAGGGACGGTGGAGAGACGTGGGAACATGTACTGTTCGTGGACGAAAACACTGGCGCATCTAGTCTGATAATGGATCCCAATAACCCACGCATCTTATTTGCAGGTATGTGGCAAATTCTTATTAACACGTGGGGTCGTCAGAGTGGTGGTCCCGGCTCAGCAATTTATAGGAGTGACGACGGTGGTGATACCTGGGAAAGACTCAGCGGACATGGACTTCCCAGTCTTCCAGTGGGTAAAATCGATATTTGTATGTCGGCTTCTAATTCACAGCGGATATACGGTTTAATCGAAACAGGAGATGGTGTTCCTGTTAATGGAACCATTACCGAGAGTGGGGAGCTTTGGCGATCGAATGATGGTGGAAGTGAATGGACATTGGTCAACCACAGTCGTGACCTTGGAGGAAGAACCGCCTACTACAACAATTGCCGTGTAACACCTGACGATGCAGACGAGGTTTTCTTCTTGACTGCTGGAATTTCTCGTTCGTTGGACGGAGGACTGACTTATGTGAATCATTCAGGTCGGCAGAGGTCAGGGGGTGATTACCATGATCTCTGGTTTGACCCAGCGAATGGGGACCGCTTGATCATCGGTAACGATCAGGGTGTTCATATTTCTGTCAATCGGGGTCAATCCTATAGAGCGATCGAACTTCCCGTTGGACAGATGTACCATGTCACTGCAGACAATGCAGTTCCCTATAATGTATTGGGCAATCGACAGGATGGTCCGTCCTACAGGGGCCCCAGCAATAGCTTGTATGATAGCGGTCGAATACCCCGAGGAGATTGGCATCAGGTAGGTGGAGGGGAAAGTGGTTTCGCAACTCCAGATCCTACGAATTCTGATATTGTATGGTCGAGTGCATCAGGCGCTGGAGCGGTCGGAGGCATTGTCGTTAGACATGATGAAAAAACTCGTCAATTCAGAAATGTAGAAGTTTGGCCTGAGGGTACCGTGGGGTGGCATGCAGAAGATCTGAAATACAGATTCCAATGGACTTTCCCACTACTTATTTCTTCGCATGATAACAATACGGTGTATGTGACTAGTCAGTACGTACACAGGACACGGAACGGAGGTCAAAGTTGGGATGTGATTAGCCCAGACCTAACAACGAATGACAAGTCAAGACAAGGAGTGAGTGGAGGTTTGACTCCTGACAACCTTGGAGTAGAGTATTGTTGTGTGATCTATTCCTTTGATGAGTCAAGAGCTCAGCAAGGAGTCTTTTACGCGGGTTCAAATGACGGAATGGTCCATGTGAGTAGGGATGATGGTCAAACCTGGGATGATGTAACTGGGAATTTTACAGAATGGCCCGAAGATGGCGTAGTACGTGGTATACACGCTTCGAAATGGGATCCCGCGAAGGCATACCTGGTAGTCGAAGCCCATCAGGTCGGTAACTTTGAGCCGTATATATATCGAACAGAAAATTATGGCGAAACGTGGACTAAGATTACCGATGGTATCTCGGATCACATATTGAGTTTCACCCGGGATATCGTAGAAGATCCTGTCAGGCCAGGACTTCTTTATGTAGGAACTGAAAATCGTCTCTATATTTCGTTTAACGACGGTGACAACTGGATAGAGTGGACAAACAATTTGCCGGCATCACCCAAATATGGACTTGTGGTCCAAGAACATTTTGGTGATCTGGTCATCGGTACTTACGGGAGAGGATTTTGGATAATGGACGATTTGAGTCCCTTACAACAACTTAATGAAGAGATTCTAAACAGTTCAGCTCATCTCTTTCGGCCAAGGGATGCATACAGATTTAATCCTAGGACGGCTCCAGCCACGATGACAAATGATCAATCAGATGGAGAGAGCCCTCCGAATGCAGCCTTCATCAACTATTGGATCGGGAAAGAAACGGCGGGATCTGATGTAACCTTGAGAATATGGGATTCAGAGGGAAAGATGATAAGGTCATTGGATGGCACTAGTGAGGCAGGGATGAACAGGGCACAGTGGGACTTTAGAGATGAAGGTGGTCCGGCACCGACCCTCAGGACCAACCCCAAATATGCGGACTGGTATGATCTGGGAGCAGACCGAGAGCGACACTCAGTACAAATAGGTGCTTTGCGCTACCCCCCTGGATCTTACACCGTGACCATGGAAGTGGAGAGTCAGGATTACAGTCAGCCATTGAATGTGCTAAAGGATCCGAATTCTGAAGGTTCGTTGAGTGATATCCGCACCCAATTTGCACTGGCTCAAAAAATTAGAGTCGATCAGGAGCTTGCTGGAGAGACCGTGAATAGGATCGAGTGGATTCGCAGACAACTCTACGATGCGATAGACATCCTGGAAGATCAGGGTGAATCAGAAGATTTGGTTGAGACCGCCGGAGCACTGGATGCTGCCTTAGTAATGATTGAAGATGAATTAATTCAGCTTCAGGTAACCGGAACGGGTCAGGATCAAGTACGTTTCCCCGGAAAAGCCCTTGAAAGACTTAATTATTTGATGGGCGGAGTCACAACCGCTGACTTCAGACCGACAGATCAGCATGTAGAAGTTCAGGCGATCTTGAGCGAAAATGTAACTCGCTCCAGAGAGAATCTAGAAGTGCTATTAGAAAAGGAACTGTCAGAACTAAACCGAGCTTTGACTGACAAAGGAGTGAGTCTGCTTATTGGCCCAGGGGAATGATCTCTAGGGTTCTGAGTCTGAGATGTCGAGCAAGTAAAATGATCAAGAAAAGATTTTGGGTGCCCATGGTTTTTGGTGCGGTAGCATTTTCTGTGAGCACTTTAGTCGGCCAAGAATCTAAAGACAGAGAATGGCTCACACCAGAACCTGTAGACCACCAGATGGTAGCTCTAATTCGGGAAGAGGGTTTCCAGCGGTCTCAGGTAATTGAAAAACTATCATACATGACTGATGTGTTGGGGGCTCGGCTCACAAACTCAAAAGATATGAAGAGAGCTCAGTCCTGGCTGGTTCAGGAATTGGAATCCATGGGGCTATCTAATACCCGGAAGGATCCCTTTATGGAATATGGTGTAAGTTGGGACAATGTTGGATTTTCGCTAGATATGCTCGAACCAGATTATCAGCCGATGGTGGGTTTCCCATTAGCTCATACTCCAGGCACTAGTGGGAGTGTTGTACTGCCAGTCATGATAGCTGATGTCAAGCATAAATCGGATTTGTCTAAATTCCAGGGGAAACTTAAAGGAACTGCAGTGCTATCCAGCCCACCGCCTACTGTAGACCTCGAAAGATTCTCAAAGGGAACACCTCGAAGAACAGAGAGTGAGCTGAAAGCTATGGATGAAGAAGTGCTCCAACAGCCAGTCGACCTAGAGGCTCACTTCAAAACCCTGTATCCCGAACCGAAAGGAAAATCTGGCCTACTGACTCCCGTCGAGCGACTCAGGTTTTTCGAGAAAGAGGGCGTGGCGCTTATATTGGAATCGAATAGTGGTTGGCCTGGTGCAGTAAGAGGATTTGCTCGGCCAGGCGCAAAGATTGATAGATGGTCTCAAGAAGCCACTCTTAGGAGTGTTCCGATTGTCGCAGTAACCCCCGAACACTATAACCGTATGTATCGAATACTCTTAAGGGGGATTCCGGTACATGTAGAAGCTGAAGTTGAAAATCGACATGGTGAGGCTGTAGAGTTTGCCCACAATATCGTCGCAGAGATTCCAGGTGTGGAGCATCCAGAACAAGTTGTGATGCTGGGGGCTCATTTCGATACTTGGCATGCTAGTCCTAACGCTAGTGACAACACTTCTGGTGTTGTCGTCATGTTGGAAGCGATGAGGATACTCAAGGAACTAAATGTTCAACCCAAGCGGACAATACGGGTTGTTTTCTGGGGAGGAGAAGAACAGGGGTTGTACGGCTCGAGAGCGTATGTCAAAAAGAATTATATAGATGGAAATAATATGCTCCCTGAATCAGTCAAAGGTTCGGCCTATGACGATTTCTCAGTTTACTTCAATCAAGATTATGGACCAGGGGAGTACAGAGGAATTTACCTGCAGGGCAATGAGCACGTGAGGGGAATATTTCGTTCTTGGATGAAGCCGTTGGAAGACCTAGGAATGAAGACCATTTCCATTCAAGGTGTGGGCAGTACGGACCACATCCCTTTCGATGAGATAGGGCTTCCGGCGTTTCAGTTCCTGCAGGCAAGAACTGGGGGTACAGGAGGTCACACCAACCTCGATTTTTTCGATACGATCCCTATTGAAGACCTCATGAAAAATGCCGTTATTATGGCCAGCTTTGTCTATCATTCAGCTATGCGGGACGAGATTCTGCCCCGCAAGAAACTCGGGAGTAATTGATCTAGGACAGGTCGATGTGTCAGTCTTAGAGAAAGGGTCGCATCGATGAAAATGAAAGTCAGACACTACTGGTTACTTTTGGCAGTCTTTAGCATTTCTTGTCAAGATTCACCTACATCACCTACAGTACTCCCTCCCGAGGAAAACAAGCTAGCAAGATTTGACTCCCTTATGATCTCCTTTATGTCAGACAATGATATAGATGCGGGAGCTCTGAGCATAATGAAGAACAGTCGAGTGATTTACGAGAAGACTTTTGGCTGGAAGGACAGTCAACACACACAGATATTGCCACAAAATGCGATGATGCGCTTGGCGAGTGTGAGCAAGCCAATTACTGCCGCAGCCATCAGGATGCTCATATCTGAAGGAAAAATAGGATTGACACAGAAGGTTTTTGATCTAAATAAAAACGGTACCGGAATTCTGAGAATAGACCCATTTCCGGCTTTGGGGGATACTCTTTTTAAGAAGATCACTGTAGATCATCTCTTGTTACATAAGGGAGGATGGGATCGAAATCTTGATAAGGACTGGGTTTTTCAGGAAGCAGAGATAGCTTCAGGGTTGGATGTGTCCAGTCCTCCCACACAGACTCAGATGATTTCTTTCCTTCTGGGAAGAAGCCTGCAGTTTAGTCCAGGCTCCAAATCCGAATACTCGAATGTAGGTTACTTGGTCTTGGGATTGATCGTAGAAAAAGTTTCCGGTCAGAATTATATCGACTATGTCCATGAGGCAGTATTGGCCCCCATCGAGATCAACCGAAGTGACGTAATTCAAGGACGCACTTTCCTGCAAGACAGAGATTTCCGCGAACCTTGGTACGATTCGGGCTTCATCAGGGGAGTGAATGTTTTTGATGTCACTGGCCCAAACGTGTCCTTCTCGGACGGGGGATGGAATCACGAAGGAGCCGCCGCTTATATGGGCTTAGTAGCCACCTCCACATCGATCGTGGAATTCTTAGATCATTATTTAGTCTGGGGACCAGATATTGGGAAAGTGAGGGATAATACGTATGGGACAGGATGGCGGTATCATACTGGCAGTCTGCCAGGCACTCAAGCGCTGGCTATGCAGAGAGACAACGGGATCAATTATGTGACCCTGTTTAACAAGAGAAGAATACCGAGTGAGGGTGATAGTTATAACGACCAGATAAGACTAAAAATAGATCAGGTTGTGAATGAGGGGGCATTGAACTGATGACTGGAACAACGTAAGTACTTCTGGATCTATTCTCGTTCTCCATAGAATCGCTCCATTATCATCGAAGCAAATCCATCTCCAGTGCAATTGGTGGCTGTTCGTATCATATCAGGCAGGCCGCTCGACATTGCAATCCAGGTGGCCACGAATTCAGAGGTCATGTCTTCAGGGAGATGAAGTACGGAGGCGAATAGAGTTGCGCTCCAAAGAGCAGTACCCATACCAGCGGGAAGGCCAGGAGCCGCAATAGTGAACACAACAATAGCGGGCCAAGCCATGAGGAGACTCAGTAGATCAATTTGAATGCCAAAAATATAGGAAAGAATGAAAGGTGCGTAGGCTACGTAAGCTAAAGCGCTAGCATCTAAATTGATGACTGATCCCACTGGTAGAACAAATTCAGCAATTTTGGGACTGACACCCTGTTTCTTCACATTGGTAAGATTAATAGGCAAGGTAAGCAGTGAAGAACAAGTTCCAGCGGCGAAAATAGCAGTCGGAAGATAATAGCCACTGATCACATCTCTAGCGCTACGACGACCGGTCAATTTGAGTACTACAAAAAGGTAGCAGCTTGTCCAAATCAAACAGAGCAGAAGGGTATAACCGGTCATCAGAAGGTAATTGGTCAAGCCCAGCTGTGTTCCAAATTGAACGCCTACAGAGATACCCAAACATAGAACAAACGGAACGATGAGGAGTGAAAGCAATTTACCCCAACCAAACAGGCCAGATTGAATGGTTCCCAAAAAATTATGTAGACGTGTCCACTTGGCGCCGAGCAATCCGAAACAGACTGCGAGCAAAATAGCGAAAAGGGGTTTGGACGCACTCAGGCCACTGCCTTGAGTAAAAAGATCTATGATTGTGTTGGAGAGAGAATCAGAACTCGCTGAAAAAGAAAGGCCAAATAATAATGCGGAAAACGTCAAGCCCAAAAATCCAGCTACAAGAGAAGTAAATAGATACCAAAGAATGACAGATCCTGCCAAAGAATTAGCTCGGCCACTGTTGGCCAGTGAGGATATAGCTGGACTCAGGGCGACAAAAATCAAAATTGGAACGAAGGTGATCACGACTTCGATTATGGCGTTGATCAAGGAGGCTACCGGCGAGAAAAGCTCTGAGAATATCCCTCCAAGGAATATTCCCGAAATTAAAGAGAATAGAAGAAACAAATACTGGGGAATTTTGGACAGCATTTCATTGCATATCTTCAATAATTCGGATATTCGTTCCATTAAGGTTCTTCTGAAAGAACCACGTTTCTCACTAATTTCGCCAAATTTTCTAAATCTCTGAGGTCTAACACTTCACCCGGGGAATGGCTGTAGCGCCCTGGCCAGGAAAGGCCTTGATTCGGAGCACCCCAAAAAGCGAAATCCACTCCGTCTGTGCTACCTTGGGTTAATCCAATCTGCAGTGGGATGCCGGCAGTGTTCGCAGCATTGATCACTATATTCCTTTCTGCAACGGGAGAAGCACCTGAGTTCTCAATCGCTCGCAGTACTGGGCCCTTACCAAGCAAAGCGTGAGCAAAATGAGGAGATTCTAGTGGCGTGTCAGATGACACAAAAGTATCTACAGAATAAATTCTTCTTGTTCCCAGGCCGATGAGCTTTGAAAGAGCGAGAGCCCCTATATGACCGCTTTCTTCGTGCACGGACCATACAAAGTATATTTTCTTTGATAGTTCGTCTGGATCAATATTGTTGATGGCCATGAGGAGCGCTGTGCTTCCAGCTCGATCATCTAGAGACCTTGCTACAAATCGTGAGGAGCCGATCCTTAATGCTTCTTTATAGCTACTTACCGCCATGCCTTTTTGTACGCCAAGATTTTTCAATTCACTACGGTTCATGCCGAACCAAGCTTGCATTTGTTCTGGATTTTTCTGTTGGGGGTTTTCTCTAGTGAGAAAAATCCCTTTAATTGGTTTAATAGCAGATGCTGTTACAGATTGTTTCTTCCATTTAGGGCTATAGTCTACACCAGTTCCTGATTTGGTATTGGGGCTTTCGGGTGGATCAAAATGCAAAAGTGCTGTTTGGCCTTCCCATGCGGAGGATACAGCTCCACCTTTTCTTTCGAGGGTTACAATGCCTTCAGGGTCTATTTCCCCTACTTCGTAACCTACTTCGTCCAAGTGGGCCATAAAGACAGTCGTGTCATTTTCTGGACCCATCTCTAAGATAATGTTCCCGATATCGTCTACCTTTGCCTGATCTCTAGCCCATTTCGGCAGTGACTCGAGTATTCGACGACGGACAGACCATTCATGACCGGAGACGCCATAGGCGTTTGCGAAAGTTTCTAGTAGCGCGGATGAGTTCTGGTGGGCAGGGTCATGGAAATCATTTAAGAACGAACTGGTTTCAGGTGCTTCTATCCAAGTGGGGTATCCCTTGAGCGATTTTCCTACGAGTGCAGCGGTTTGGGTGAGGAGCCAGTCTGATTCGTTCATGGATATGGATTCCATGTGAGAGCCAATTTCTCGGACAGTGGGTGAAATCCAATCAACTTGGGCTATTCCCGAATGTACAAGGATAGGTTCTAGTCGACCGAATGAAGAGTTTGGCCGAATTTCATGGATACGACTTGATTCACCATCTCCCAATATTATTAATTTATCAACATTGATTTGTCTTGATAGAAACGAGCTTAGCCCAATCCATCCAAATTCTTTTTGTGAGCTAAGGACAAACTTGATGGTTTCAGCGGATTTCGGTGGATTATTCTTCGAGTATTGAGCCAAGGTTGCTACAGCAGCACAACCTGCCCGCGCTCCCGCATCGGGACCGGCGACATGGCCATTATAGGACCATCTTGGAAGATGCCGAGAAAGAGGGTCCAAGAGTTCTATTCCAAGTGCGGCAACTTGCTCTTGAGTCTCGACGCCAACGTCCACCCACAGATCATCTGCTGTTACAATGTTTGTTTCTTCAGAATGTTGTTGATTGAAATGACCGTTTGAACGAGCAACTACTCCTGCCACAGGTCCATTTTGAGTTAGTATTCGAACCGTTTGGGCTTCGTGGGCTTGATCCCAAAGTGGGTGTGAGGGCCCTCTTCCAATGCGATGCACTCTCAGGTAACCATCCTTTGTTATTTGACTAACCGAATAGCTTGGTCTATCTAGGCCACAGGCAACGATTGTTTTTGTGCCTCCAGATCCAACAGTCATTGTTAGGTTGCCCCACTGGTCGGAGGCCCATTCGTTCATCTCTATCGCTATATGAGGAGAAATTCTAGTTTCATAGCCCGTAGGCATATCCAGTTGTATCCAAGATGCAAGTGCATTTTGTTGCTGAGAAATCTGGCCCGCGAGTGGGAGGGTGAGGAAGAAGATCATTAAGCATGTGAGGATTGTGCTTATACTTGGATTGTTCAAATCAAACTCCAATGTTGTATCTATGTAATTTCAACATTCAGAAAGGAAAAAATGGGGAAATTACGTAGTTTGTCAGTTCCTATTTAGTTACGGTATTCTTCAATTTTTACTGGGCTTCTTAAGTGCCTGGTGTCCTATAAAAAAAATTACTGAAAGTAAAATCAATGGGTGCTCCAGCCCAAAGAACACCCAGTAGAGTGTGAAGGTCAAGAGGGCAGTTAAGGCCTTCATCCATTGGGTCGTGCCAAATTTGGTCATCGTAAAATGGTTAAAATAAACCAAGATTGCCAACAGGACTGCTTGGGAAAAGAACACCCAAGATGGGCTTTCCATGAATTCTGCCATTGGTGTGATTCTGCTCTTAAGGGTTACTATGAAAGAAGCTCAAGTTAGGATTAGTGCAGGAGGGACACAATCCTAACTTGAGCAATCAGTCGGGGTTTGACATGGGACGGTTTATTGAAGCGATTATCTGTTTATGGCGATTGAGATTCGAGGGTATGATGAAAAATAAGAGAGAAGCCAAGCCAGACCTGAGCACCTTGGCGGTTTGGGGCGGGGAAGAAGGTATAGACAAATTGGGTGCAACTCAAATGCCAGTAGTCAAGAGTGTTTCTTTTGGCTATCCCGATGTTCAATCGTGGCTGGATGTGGCAGTTGGAAATAGCCCGGGTCATATTTATGGAAGAAATACAAACCCAACAGTGAAAGTTTTCGAAGAGAAAATCAGATTACTAGAAGGTGCCGAATCAGCCGTTTCGTTTTCCACCGGCATGGCTGCGATCACTGGAGTTTTGTTCGCACTTCTGAGACCAGGGAGTCGGGTTGTCTCGATCAAGGATTCCTATGGGGGAACAAACGTATTGTTCACTGATTATCTTCCGAGATATGGCGTGGAAGTTGAACTGTGTGATACTAATGATCACCATGCTATCGAAGTACAAATTCGAAAAGGCTGTGACATTCTATACTTGGAAACACCAACTAATCCCACACTGAAAGTCCTAGATATTCGGAGATTGTGTAAGGTTGCTAGAGAAGCTGGAGCTTTGGTGGCTGTCGATAACACCTTTGCCACCCCAATAAACCAGAGACCTATCGAGTTAGGAGCAGATCTGGTCATACATAGTGCTACGAAATGCCTTGGAGGACATGCCGATGCACTGGGAGGGGTAGTCACAGGATCGAAGACGGTCGTTGAAGAAATATTTCGCTTTAAAGAAATAACTGGGTCCTCTCTCCATCCAGAATCTGCCTATCTTTTGATCCGAGGCATGAAAACGTTGAGTCTTAGAATCGCTCATCAAAATAGCAGTGCGATACAAATTGCAAGATTTTTAGAGAATCATTCGAAAGTTGAAGAGGTTTTCTACCCAGGCTTAAAGAGCCACGAAAACCATTCTGTCGCAGCTAGTCAAATGGAAGGATTCGGAGGAATTTTGAGCTTTAAGCTCCAAGGAGGTTACGAATCGGTAGAGAGATTTCTTCCTAAATTGAGGTATGTCAACCTGGCAGCGAACCTGGGATCGGTGGAAACGGTGGCTGGGCCGCCTGCGACTACAAGTCATGTAGAGTGCACCCCAGCTGAGAGGGAAGCTATGGGCATACCTGAAGGATTGATTCGTTATTCAGTCGGAATCGAAGCAATTGAAGACTTATTGCAAGATTTGAATAATGGACTGAGTCAACTTTAGCTCTTCTGGTTTTGACCTGGGAAGGTGTCAGCAGTTAGTCTTCGTATAAATAAGCAGTGTTCGCAAATCAACATTTAATGGTTGATTAAAGCGCTGCGATTCAGTCGGGAGTAACAAATGACAATATTAAAGAGAATAAGTCTTGCTGTATTTCTGATGTCAACAGGTTGTTCGCCTTCAACTCACGAAACTGTTGAGGACTCACTATTTGCTCTCAATGCAAGGGCTGCATCTTTGGAGCTAGATACTGAGTATTTCCCTCCTCCAGGGGATGAATTGCATCATGAAACGGCCGGTTTTGCGAAAATTTTATGTTCCGCAGTTTTTATAACTGGCTTAGATGCCCAAGATGCGGCCACAAATGTTGGCGGATTTATATCGCATTTTGAAGAGAGGGCGTATGTAGTAGACACTATTGTCGATTACGATCAACAATTGGTATCACTCACCCTCCCTGATGGTGTAACTAGGACGGCAAAACGATACAAAAATCAGGGATGTGTGTCGCATGCGATAGGAGAAGACTCTGTGTACTTTGTTCCTACAGATGTCACTCGCAATTTGCCCTCTGCTGAAGTGACACCTTGGCCGATGGGAGATATTCTTTCTCCCGAACCTTGGCCGGCCGATGTCAATATGGATCTAATCGGCCAAGCCCTAGACATGGGATTCGGCCCAGAAGAAGCTCAGACTCTTGGATTAGTGATTACCTATAAAGGTCGGATCTTGGCAGAAAAATATGGATCTGAAGTCAATCTGCACACTCCTCTTGAGAGTTGGTCAATGACAAAAAGCTTGACTGGAACCTTGATGGGTGTATTGATCGAGAAAGGCGTATATGACCTGGAACAATCGGCTCCTATCCCCGAGTGGCAAGCTGAAGGAGACCCTCGACAAAACATCAAAATCAAAGATATTATGAGGATGTCTAGTGGGATCAGGATTAGGAATGCTGGTGATCCCGACTATGACCCAGAGTTAGGCTATCCAGACCATCTGTACCTCTACACAGCCACAGATAATTCATATGAGTGGGCAGCGACTCGTCCACAGCAATGGCCTCCTAATACGGTGGGTCGCTATAGGAACACAGACCCAGTATTGACTAGCTATCTCATTAGACTAGGAGTGGAAGGTCGTGGCGAGAATTACCATGAATTCCCACAAAGAGAGCTTTTTGATAAAATAGGAATTCACGATGGAATCATCGAGACGGATCCTCAGGGCAATTTTCTTGGACAAGGGTTGGCATTTATGTCAGCTCGTGATTGGGCGCGATTGGCCAATTTATATCTACAGGATGGAGTGTGGAACGGAGAAAGGATACTCCCAGAGGGTTACGTTGAATACGCTTCAACACTTGCTCCAGCGTGGATCGCCGATGACAGGCTTCAGTATGGAGGAGCTTTCTTTTGGGTTAATGGGAATGGAAGCTGGCCTGTTCCGGAAAGTGCGTATTCAATGAGGGGCGCTGGAGGCCAGAGTGCTACTATTATACCTACTCACGATTTGGTGGTTGTTAGGATCGGAAAATACACTGGAAGTAGGGCGGGCGGGATAGCTCTGGATGCTGCTTATGAATTACTGTTAGAAGCCGTTCCAGAGGCTAAAGAATAAATACGAATAAAGGAGTGGATGGACTCTCCGAGCCTCCACCCACTCCTTTATTCAGTATGCAATTACTGAACCAATAGACTGCTAGCTAGGTTTCGCATGGAATTGGCGAGTGAACGCATGCGGATCCGATCAGAATCCGAATTACTAGGCAGCGAGTTCCTGGAATCACTCTCCAGCTCAACGGCTGCTTCCCTCAAGTCAGTGGCTGTTCTCTCTCGTTCGTTGTCATTGGTCGCACTGGCAATTCTGTTTAAGGCAGTCGACACGGTAACAGCTCGATCAGCTCTAATGGCGTCACTCCGCATCAGCTGGTCCAGGTAAGCCCTAGCAACAACAACATCAGTTGGCCATTCAATTCTGGGCTGCAACTGGGCGTTGAATTCATTCATACGTATCAACCCAGCCGCGTCAATTTCGTTTTGGGTAAGGTGTTCGCTAGGAGTCAATTTGAATACATCGAAACCTCTTGCGATCTCAGCGCCATAGATATGACCATTATACCAATAAGTAGACCAGTATCCACCACTGACCATTTCCTCTGAATAAACAGGGCCTCTGTCGAAGTAAGCAATCTCAAGTGCATTGGTAGGATCTGTGAAATCAAACACTGACAAGCCTCCTTGATACCAAGCTTGAACCTTAATATCTCTTCCGGGCACTGGTATAATAGATCCGTTATGGGCGACGCAATTCTCAAGTTCGGTCTGTGGTGCACTTAGCTTGTAATAGCCGGCAAAAAGTAGTTTTCTACCCACAACGTTAAAGATGGCGTCTGCCCCCCATTCCATTGGATCAGTATCACGGCAACGAGGAGCACCACCACCACCCCATTCATCTGTAAAAATGACCTTGCTTCCATCATTGCTAAAAGTGGCTGAGTGCCAGTAAGCAAACCCAGGGTCGGTTACTTGGTCGATCCTTACAGGGTTCACTACATCTGTAATGTCGAGCAAGATGCCATTGCCTGAACAGGCTCCTGCTGCAAGCCCGATCTCTGGATAAACTGTGATGTCGTGACATTGATTCGTTTCCCTAGAACTCTGAGTTCCCGGTCCGAAATCTCCTCCTTTGTGAAGGCCTGAAATTTCTCCCGTTTCAGTGTCAGTAAAAAGCCTGGGAGCGTTTACGACTTTGGCTTGTTCCGGATTAGACAGGGGAACTTGAATTACTTCAATCCTAAAGTAAGAAGTATTTGGATCTTCATCCGGGGACAGTCCGGAACAGCCAGCCAGCTCTTCTGATGGACGTACTGAACTAGTTCCTGAAACATAAACGTACACGTTTTGATTGTCTTGTGGGTCATTTACCACAGTGTGAGTGTGCGAGCCTCTACAGGTCTGAACTGCAGCAATTTGTTTGGGATTTCTTATGTCGCTGATATCAAAAATCCTGACCCCTCTAAATCTCTCACTACTTATGGAGTCCGCTACTCCCTGGGTGCCACAGTCCAATCTGGCTCTTCTTTCTTGGACTGACATGAACAAAAGGTCTCCATATACGGAGACATCACCCTGGCCACCGGGACAAACCAGTGAGATCTCTAATGTGGGGTTGCTGGGGTCTTCCACATTGTAGACTTGGAATCCCTGGTAGTTCCCGACGATGGAGAAATTGTCCTTGAAAGTCAGGTCAGAGTTCGTGTAACCCCCGGCGTAAGGAGTTTCAGTTTCTAAGTCGGGTGAGAAACCAGGGCCCTTAGCGGTTGTGGAAATTAGTTCCAGGTTGGAAATCGCCTCTCCCGCATTATGTAATCCTGGGGAAAGACCAACTCTAGAATCCAAAGTTCTTCGAGGATCATTTTGTTGGCCGTGTAAGAATGAGGGAGAAGTGACAGTCGTTGCTATTGTGAGTGTAAAGAAACAGACCCACAGAGCAGATCCGATCGATTGACTAATATTTCTAGATAGACTCATATGGCACCTCTTCATACCTTAAGCTCTTCTGTTTGAAGGATAGCTTCCTTCGCTTAGCAAGAGCATTGATTAAATAATACTGGCTGCTTCTTGATCGTTTATCTTCGGGCGTTCAACATCGTTGCCATTCGCTCTATCTCTATATACTGATCGGAATCTACGTGATAGGCAAATTGGAAAATTTCCGGTTCCACACCTGCCCCGGAAGTGTTGAACAGGGTGGCCACCATAGTGAGCGCGCCTTGATGGTGTTTGATCATGCCTTCCAGGAATAAACGATCAAACGATTTGTCCGCGGAATTTTGCAGGAGCCGCATTTCTTCCTCGCTTAACATACCTGGCATAATACTGGTTCGGTGATGCATCTCTGTTTGTGGAGCATCTTCGCCACGATCTGAAAGCCATCGCTGCATGAACACTATTTCATCTTCCTGAGAGATAGTTATTCTTCTGCCTAAGTCGTAGAGTTCGGTGCTTTTTGTCCTTGTTTGAATAAGGTCAGCCATTTCTAAAGCTTGGGTATGGTGATGAATCATACCCTGCATGAAATCTACGTCTGCTTGGTTGTGAGACGGCTGAACGATAGAAGCTAACTCCCCTAAGGTGAGTGGCATGGATGCTTGACCAGGTGCTCCTGCTTGCAGGATTCTTGGCGCATCATGGATGGTGTTGCCGGTACTACTGCAGCCCAGAACCAAGAAAGGTATTAAAAGTATAGCTGTGTTGAATTTCTTGGTCAGATCGTAATTTGTCAGCCTATTTTTTCTTAGAGGAATCAACATTGTCCAAGCCTAGTATCTTAATGATTTATTTGTGCCAAATGGGAAGCAGGTTCAGTCGTATGAATGCAATCTCCTAAATCACAACCGACTTATCAAGTTTCTTCAAAACAACCGTTCTGACACTTTGGTTGATATGATCGGAATTGATCTCATGATTGTGATTGTCGATTACCTGAGTGACTTTATTGTCTACAACCCGCTGGTATGTCCGGCTGTTTTACAATATCATGAAAGCTGTAGCTTATTATTCACTTAAGTCTCATGACAATTCAATGAGAGTTTGGGGTCGAGTCTATGATTTTTCAGGGAGCCAAAGGTTCGGGCGCTAGGTTTCTTCTGAATGGTGCCTGCTTAGTCATTGTGGTGGCAGGATTGCGAGAAGCTTCTGGCCTTTTTTTACCATTTGTTATCGCTCTTTTTCTGTCTGTGCTAAGTATGCCAATGTTGTCAAAAATTAGGAACAAGACTGGCATTCCTGATTTTTTGGCAGTACTGCTTACCTTGGGATTAATAGGTATAGTTTTTAGTGGTCTAATACTTCTAGGTATCAGAGCCGTATCAGACCTTCAAATACATTTGCCTGGTTATAGGGCCAGCATCAGTAATTTGTATAGTATTTGGATTGATGGATTGAGTGTGCGATTCGGATTGCCCATACAAGAATATATAACCGTAGAGGTGTTTGATCCTGGAGTTGCTGTGGATTTTTTTGGTAAAACAGCAGCCAGCGTAGTAGGATTTCTAACCAATACTTTTTTGGTACTCTTGATTATGGGATTCATCCTATCAGAAGCCACAATTTTCCCTCCCAAATTTGAAGCTATTTCAAGATTTCGATCGGGAATCAAGGGCGATGAAGTGATCGGCGCTGCGGGACAACGAAGTCGACTCTCTAAAATATCTAAAGAAGTGCAAGAATATTTAGCAATTAAAACACTTATTAGCCTGGCCACTGGATTGTTAATAGGCCTGGCAGCTTGGTATCAGGAATTGGATTTTCCTGTTCTCTTGGGATTGATTGGTTTTGTGATGAACTATATTCCTACAGTCGGCTCCATCTTGGCTGCAATCCCAGCGATACTCTTGAGTTTGGTCCAATTTGGGACTCTTGGCAGTTTTGGGGGAGTAGTCTTTTCTTATTTCGCTATAAACATGATATTCGGAAATGTGGTAGAGCCATATTTATTGGGCAAACGGTTAGGGCTTTCCACTCTAGTAGTTGTGTTGTCGTTGCTCTTGTGGGCTTGGATTTGGGGACCAGTTGGTGCACTTCTGGCTGTCCCTCTAACAATGGTGGTTAAAATTATGTTGGAGAATACTGAAGATTTGCGTTGGATTGCAATATTGCTTGACAAATCTCCCACTACAGAACACCAAAAATCTTAGTTCCTGGATTACACCCGTTAATCATTTTAGGAGAAGCAGTTAATGTCCCTGATCCCGTTTTATGACCTTCCCGATGATTCACAGTTATGGATTTTCGGTATCGAGAAAGATTTGGGTGAGCCGAAAGAGAAACTCTTCATAAAAGAATTGGATCATTTTCTTGAGACTTGGTCTGCCCACGGTGCATCGATGATTTGTGGCAGAGAATTGCGATATTCAAGATTTCTATTCGTTGCTGTGGACATGAATTCGGTTCCACCTTCGGGTTGTTCAATCGATGGACTCATCCATTTCCTGAAAGATCAAGAAGTCATTCTAAATTTAAAAATCGTGGACAATTCTCCAATCTTTTATCGGGGAGATAATCGAATCCAGAGAGTTGCTAGGTCGGACTTTAAAAAATTGTCATCTAGTGGGTCTGTATCGATGGATTCAACAGTATTCGACAACTCTATAAAAAATCTGTCTGAGTTACGAAATGGTGAATGGGAGAAGACCGTCCAGCGAAGTTGGCATAAACAGTTTTTCTCTTGATGCAGTTGAGGCTATGAGTAATTGAAACAGTGCTTCAGATATTCTGAAGCCTGTTCTTCTGCCCAGAATCTAAAGTTTCCTGGGTGCCACCCTTCGATGAACCCAACATGACCACCGCGCTCCGCAAGTATTAGTGTTAGGTACGGATTAGATTCAATTGCTTGCTCAGGGACCTGAGTAGATGGTAAGAATGGATCGTCTTTGGAGTGAATGAGAAGTGTTGGGATTTGGATTGAAGGAATGAATTGGCTTGAGCTCGATTTATCATAATAGTCCGTAGCATCTTTGAATCCGTGAAGGGGGGCAGTGACTAGCTCATCGAAGGATCTAATGGTCGCATCTTCAGAAAGCTCGTCGAGTTGGATCGTTGTATTCAAGATGGCTTCTTTGGATCGCACTTTATCTATTAAAGATTTCATAAAGTACATGCTGTATATTTTCGCCATGACATCTTTTTCAAGGCTATCGGCACCTGCGGATAAATTATACGGGACAGAAATGGCGGCGGCGGCGGCGAGGAACTCGCATCCAGTTTCACCTAGAAATTTTAACAGAACGTTTCCTCCCAAGGAAAATCCAAGGCCCATGATAGGTCTGTCGGGATATCTGTTTTTCAATAAGGTCAAGATGAATTTAAGGTCTTCAGTCTCCCCAGAGTGATAACCACGGGCCAGCAAGTTAGGAGTTCCGCTACAACCTCTAAAATTGAGACCGACAGCTCGTAGGCCGTTGTCTCTCAAGGATGAAAAAGATTGAGTTACATAGCGCCTTCTAGTATGCCCTTCCAAGCCATGCAGTACTAGTACCAACGGTGCGTTTGGCGAAGTTTCTGGCATCCAATCAAGTTGTAGAAAATCTCCATCTGGAGTTGAAATGGTTTCGGGTTTGAGCTGTGTACGTAAGATGGGCCGCAGAAATTTTCCGCCAATAGTTTGACAGTGAGGACTTCTGATCCAAGGAGAACAGACAAAAGGCCGTGCATTCCAAGAGATACGTTTATCCAAAATTGTATCCGGTTTCGAAGTAAGATAAATAGGTGCTAAGTAGGGGGGTCATGTTTTTATTTCAGTGAAATGACATTGTGATGGCTTTCGAAATTCGCTGAATTTCATCCTCGGTCATTGATGGATTTCTGGCAAGAACGATTACAGTTTCGGTAAAGTGACACCTTCTTGGTCCTGGTATTTGCCATCCCGATCTGCATAGGCAACCATTGGCTCTTGGTCGCCTTCGAGGAAAAGGAGTTGGGCGATTCCTTCGCCGCCATAAATTTTGGCGGGGAGAGGTGTAGTATTAGATATCTCAAGGGTGAGGTATCCGCACCACGTCGGCTCTAGGGGTGTCACGTTCACGATTATCCCACAGCGGGCGTAGGTACTCTTGCCCACGCAGACTACAAGTACGTCTCTCGGAATCCGGAAATACTCTTCTGTGCGAGCAAGGGCAAATGAATTTGGCGGGATAATGCATTCTTTAGTATTGACGTCTACAAACGAGCGATTGTCGAATGCCTTTGGATCTACGATTACATTGTGCAAGTTAGTAAATACTTTGAATTCAGGAGCTACTCGTATGTCATAGCCATATGAAGACAGACCATAGGAAATGTTGCCCTGTTTTACTTGGTTCGGTTCGAAGGGTTCAATCATGCCGTGTTCCTCAGACATTCTTTGGATCCAGTGGTCGCTCTTGATTGGCATTGTGTGTTTCACTCTATGGTTAGTGATAAGAATTCAGAGAATGGATATAAGTACAGAATAATATTATAGGCAAGCCTATTAAGCTAACCACTAAGGCGGTAGTTCAATTAAATGCAGAGAATATGTCTTTTCCATTCTAACGGCAAACTGAATCTTGGATTAGACCTTTTGGGTTGACACTCCTTTGAGCCTTCGAATACTTTATTTGTGTTAGGCAAGTGAACTATTTCACAAGCAACTTTCAGGTGGTTATGTCGGGATCATATATCCCACTTTTGATACTCTTCAGTGTATCAATCGTGAATGCTGTCGGAATGAGTGTGGCTTCACACATTTTAAGCCCCAGGAGGCCGACGCCAGTGAAGGAAATGCCCTATGAGTCAGGTATGATTCCAGTAGGGGACACACGACAGAGATTTTCTGTAAAATTCTATCTAGTTGCTATTAGTTTTATCGTATTCGATGTGGAGACTGTGTTTCTGATCCCATGGGCAGTAAACCTCAAGGATTTGGGTTGGGGTGTCTTCGGTGCAGTCACTCTGTTCGTCGTACTCTTAGCCTTAGGGTTGGTATACGAATGGAAAAAAGGGGGCTTAGAATGGGAATAATAGATGACAACAAGCGGCAACTTCCAGTAGCTGGCAATTCTGCCCCAACCTTCCTTACTACTAAGGTAGATTTTGTGGTGAATTGGGCCCGGAGAAACTCTCTCTGGCCCATGCCCTTTGGGACTGCATGTTGTGCCATAGAGATGATGGCCTCGGCTGCCTCTAACTTTGATTTGGCAAGGTTCGGGATGGAACGAATGTCCTTTAGCCCAAGGCAAGCAGACGTTCTGATTTGTGCGGGTCGGGTTCCCTATAAATTGGCTCCTGTATTGAGGAGGACTTGGGATCAGATGATGCAACCCAAATGGTGTATTTCCATGGGTGCTTGTGCGAGTTCCGGAGGGGTGTTCGACACTTATTCCATGGTACAGGGGATCGACACGATAGTTCCAGTGGATGTTTATGTGCCGGGTTGTCCTCCCAGGCCTGAAGGTCTGATTTACGGACTTATGATGATACAGGAAAAGATTAGAAACGAAGCTCTAGCAGACGGGAGTTTAAGAAAGGAAGATCCAGAGGGGGCCGGAAAACCTGAAGCAAACAGTTCGGAGGTGAGAGCCTTGACCGGAGTATTCGGGAATTCGACACAGCAGGAAAAAGTTAGCTCACTTGCGCAAACCGCTAGGCCTGGGCGTTTCAAGGACCTTTTAGGATAGATGTAAAGAAATGAATAAAAGGAGCGTCGCATTGACTGAGCAACTGACCGCAATTTTCGGTTCAGCTATTGTAGGATCAGAGGTTCAATGTGGTGATCAGGAAGTCCTGTTTGTAGAACCAGCTCAGTCTCGGGAAATTTTGGAATGGCTTAAGGATAACGAGGAACATTCCTACGATCTTTTGTTGGATGTAACTGCAGTTGATTACGGTTCCGTGCCAGGGGTTCAGGTGGTTTACCAACTTTGGTCGATTATTCACAAGAAACTTCTACGCATCAAGTGTTCTTTGCCTGAGAATAGATTGAAGATTAGAACTGTTGTGGATTTATGGAGTTGTGCCAACTGGCTGGAAAGAGAGGTCTTCGATCTTTTTGGAGTTGATTTCGTAGGCCACCCTGACTTGAGACGTATTCTGATGCCCAAGAACTATTCGGAAGGACATCCTTTGAGAAAAACTTTTCCATTAAGAGGTAAGTTTAGCAGAGAAAAACAAACCAAGATTGCCCTAGAGCAGGATTATGAAGATTACTATAGGCCGGAGCAGTTGGGTGCTCTAGGCATTGAACCGGTGAATGATGCCGACTAAGAAAACTATAGAATTGTCTCGAGGTGACCCAGATTCTGGGAATATGCTCGTAAATATAGGTCCTCAGCACCCGGCTACTCACGGTGTACTGAGATTGCTTTGTGAGTTGGATGGTGAAACCGTACTAAGCGTCGAACCTGACATAGGTTATCTCCACTCTTCTTTCGAAAAACTTGGAGAATTCCGAACTTGGAATCAGATCATACCACTCACTGATAGGATGGATTACCTCGCTCCATTGATGTACAACTGTGTATATGCGATGGCTGTGGAAAAATTGATGGGCCTGGAAGTTACAGAGAGATGCAAGGTAGTAAGGGTGTTGTGCATGGAGATGGAAAGGATCTTTAGTCATCTCCTGTGGCTAGGAACTACAGCGATAGATGTTGGGGCATTTACTCCTTTCTTGTACGCATTCCAGGAACGCGAAAGAATTTATAAGCTACACGAATCATTTACTGGTGCCAGGATAACTACTTCAGCGACCAGGATCGGAGGAATGATGGCGGATCTTCCCGATGGTTGGACTGATGATCTTAAAGATTTTGTGGAAACTTTCCCTAAAACATTAGACGAAATAGACTCACTGCTTACACGAAATGGCATTCACCTTGGTCGAACTCAAGACATTGGAATCATCTCCTCCTCTGATGCTATTAATGCGGGATTTACGGGGCCGAATTTAAGGGCATCGGGGGTCGATTACGATCTCAGGAAAGATCGGCCATATTATGATTATGAAACTTATGAATTCGATGTACCTATAGGGAAGAATGGGGACTGCTATGATCGCTATCTGGTGAGGATGGAAGAAATGCGACAGAGTTTGAAAATTCTATCTCAGGCACTAGAAAGGCTTCCCGATGGTCCGATTAATGTAGAAGACCCTCGTGTTTCGCTACCGAGTAAAACTGATTGTATGAATGATATGGAATCTATGATCCATCATTTTAAAATTGTCACCGAAGGGGTAAGAGTGCCACCTGGGGATTGCTACTTTGCTATAGAAGGATCAAAGGGCGAATTGGGTATGTATGTTGTCAGTGATGGTGGGGAAAAGCCAATAAGATGGAGGATACGACCGCCATCTTTTGTTAATCTTTCTGTGCTACCCCAACTTGCCGAGGGCCATCAAGTCTCCGATCTAATAATGATCAATGCGAGCTTAGATATAGTACTGGGTGAAATAGATAGATGAGTTCATCTAAGAAAAACCCGGGCTGGGCTGGCAATACAGGGGAGTATGAACTCACAGAGGCGGATATTAGGGGAGAAGCATTCGTCGGGAAAAGACCCCTAGAAGGAGGACATCCGAGTGCTTCCGCTACTTACCCGTATATGCTAGCTACAAAAGATCCAGAAGCACCTCTATTCGAAGGCCCTTACTTGGAGAGATTTGAAAAAATATTAACTCGATATCCCAAAAAGCGAGCTGCATTACTTCCCACCTTATCATTGGCGCAAGAGATCAGAGGGTATGTTTCGCCTGAAACCATGGATGAAGTTGCTTCTCTCCTTGAATTATCCAGTGCGTACGTTCGAGGGGTCACGACATTCTATACGATGTACAACAAGCAACCAGTTGGAAAATATTTGATTCAGGTATGTACAAATATCAGTTGCAATTTATGTGGGGCTGAAGATGTACTAAAAGCTTTCTTGAAGGAGACAGGGACAGCTCTTGGAGAAATTTCCCTAGATGGTAATTTTAGCGTGATTGAAGCCGAATGTTTGGCGGGTTGTGGGTTCCCAACGTGTGTTCAAATAAACTCAAAATATTTTGAAAATGTTGAGTCTCAGGATGTGGGAGAATTACTAAGAACTCTCGTGGCTGAACTTTCAATGGACAGTGTAAAAGAAAAAGGGGAGGAATAACATGGGATACCCCTACTCTCATCCGAGTGAGGTTTCCATAATTTCTAAGCATTTCGGTGATCCAGGTGCTAGAACTCTGGATGGGTGGATGAAAAATGGTGGATATGACGGCTTAAAAAAAGCTCTCTCGATGAGTCCAGGCGAAGTGATAGAAATCGTTAAAAACTCGGGATTAAGAGGTAGGGGAGGTGCAGGTTTCCCCACAGGGTTGAAATGGAGCTTTATGCCAAAAGATTCAGGAAAACCCCACTATCTCCTTTGCAATGCAGACGAATCTGAACCAGGTACGTTTAAGGATCGAGAATTAATACGATGGACACCACATCAATTGATCGAAGGTTGTATAATCGGAGCTTACGCAATTGGTGCAGAGCAGGTTTATATCTACTGCAGAGGAGAATTCTTCGAGGCTAACCAAGTCTTAGGAAAAGCTGTAGAAGATGCCTATGAAGCAGGAATCTTGGGAGAGAATATCTTTGGTTCTGGATCAACCATCGAATTAACTGTTCATGCTGGGGCTGGAGCTTATATTTGTGGGGAAGAGACCGGATTAATGAACTCGTTGGAAGGAAAAAGAGGCGAGCCTCGTATTAAACCTCCTTTTCCCGCTGCGGCCGGAGTGTTTGGGCTTCCCACGACCATAAATAATGTGGAGACTTTGTCCGCGATCCCCCACATTGTCAGAGAGGGATCAGATTGGTATCGACAATGGGGAACTGAGAAAAGCCCAGGAACCAAACTTTTTTGTGTGAGTGGCCATGTAGAACGACCAGGCAATTATGAGCTTCCATTAGGTTTTCCGCTTAGAGAGCTAATTGAAGACGTATGCGGTGGCATTAAAGACAAAAAAAACCTGAAAGCAGTTATTCCTGGGGGTAGCTCTGTCCCCATTCTTTCGAAGGAACAAGTCGAGTCGTGCTTACTGTCATACGAAGGAGTGCAGGAAGCTGGATCCATGCTAGGCTGTGCATCCGTTATCGTGATGGACGAGAATACAGACATTGTTCATCAAGTTACTCGTATGGCTTCATTTTATGCGCACGAATCTTGTGGTCAATGCACACCATGTAGAGAGGGGACGGCTTGGGTCACTAATATCCTCAAGAAAATGGAAGCAGGACAAGGGAAAGAAGAAGACCTCGAAACTCTCATAGAACTAACGGACCAGATGACTGGCACTACGATTTGCGTGCTGTCCGATTCCGTGGCCGCTCCAGTGCAATCTTCGATTGAACATTTCAGAGGAGAATATCAAAAATTGCTCAATAACGGGGGTGGGCATGGCTGAACACAATTCTACTCCCAAGGATGACCAGTATGTAAATTTAGTTGTCGATGATGTGAGCATAAGTGTGGAAAAGGGGACCACCATCCTTGAAGCTGCCAAGCAAGCGGGCACTGAAGTGCCACACTACTGCTACCATGCAGGACTTAGCTCCCCAGCACAATGCAGGCTTTGCTTAGTGGAGGTGGAAGGAGCACCTAAGCTTATGCCATCATGTACAACAATCGTTACGGAAGGTCAGGTGGTCCGCACAGACAGTGATGTGGCCACTAAGATGAGACAAGGAGTGCTGGAATTCTACTTGGTGAACCATCCTCTAGACTGCCCAATCTGTGATCAATCTGGCGAATGTGATTTGCAAGATTTTGTCTTTTCAGAAGGCAGGAAACATGGTAGGAGCAGGGCAGCCAAGAGGGTTTTGGGAAGAGACGACTTCGGAGGAGATGTGCTCTTCTACGGAGATCGCTGCGTCATGTGCACTCGTTGTGTCAGATTCATGGAAGAAGTTGAAGAAAAACCATTGCTGTCAGTAGTGGAACGTGGCAACAGATCAGTAATAGATACTTTCTTTGACCAGGGGTTAGGTGACGCAGAATGGGCTGGGAATATCGTAGATATTTGCCCGGTCGGAGCCCTGGTATCGAAGGACTTTTTGTATAAGGCGAGGGCTTGGGACTTGGAACACACTCCTTCTATCTGTCCGAATTGTAGCATGGGTTGCAACATTGATATCCATACACGTGACAATGTGGTGCAGAGATTTAAACCCAGGGAAAATAAAGATGTGAACGGCCACTGGATGTGCGACTATGGAAGATCACGCTATGAATGGCTAAATGAAGGAAAAAGAATAGAAGAACCTCTCTCAACAACATCCGATGGGGACTTGCAGACTTCTTTGAACTGGGAGGAAGCCCTTAGAGAGTTGGGCGAGAAGTTAAAGTCGTCAGGAGGCACACTCAAAGTTATAGCTTCGCCGTTATCTTCCAATGAAGATGTGGGTGCGACTGTTAGATTAATCCAGGCCTTGGGTGGTGGCGAGATTGTTTTTCGGTCTGCTACGACATCAAAAGAGGTGCCACTCCCTGGATTCAAGGGCCTAAAGAGAACCAAATACTTGGCTCCAAACATCGAAGGATTGAAAGTATTGGGCGCGAAATACGTAGGTGACGAAAAAGGATCCGGAGGATTGCAAGCTATATCACAGCATACTGAGATCGTTCTCGTAATGGGGGATCGACTAGAAGATCAGACGGAAAAGTTTGGATCAGAAGCGGAACTTTTGATCTACTTGGGCTCACATTTTTCCGAAGCTCTACAAGAAGCAGATTTCATTTTTCCCATTAATACTTTCGCGGAAACTTCTGGCACTTTTACTAACTGTGATCGACGAGTCCAAAAATTTTCTGGGAGCCTTGAAGGACCTTGTGAGGCAAGGCCGGCCTGGTCTGTTTTGAATGACTTAGTCAGAATCATTACAGGATCTGAATCCAGTCATAATGTTGCGGACGCATTCAATCAACTCTCAGGGATATCAGAAGTATTTGCTGGCACCTCTTATTCAGATCTAATGCCACGAGGATTCAAACTCAAACATGATCCCCCGATGACCAGGGATTGATATGGAGAATTCACAGATTGTTGGTGTGGAAGATGGGATGGTGTTCTACCTGATCACTGTGTTGAAAATAGCAACTGTATTTGGAGTCATCATGCTAACCGTCGCCTACACCACCTTGGCTGAGAGGAGGGTTTCAGCTTTCATTCAAGATAGGTTGGGGCCTAATAGGGTCGGCCCGATGGGTTTACTCCAACCTATAGCGGACGGATTAAAGAACCTTTTTAAGGAAGAAACTCTACCTGCTACGGCTTCAAAAGTTTATTTCCTCCTGGGACCAATGTTAGCGATGATTCCAGCACTAGTAACTTTCGCTGTTATCCCTTTTGCTGCTCCGCTACCAACAAGTTGGGGGGCAGTCCCGATGATTATAGCAGACGTTCCGATAGGGGTACTATATATTTTGGCCCTGAGTTCACTCGGTGTCTATGGAGTGGTTATTGCAGGATGGGCATCTAATAACAAGTATGCTTTCCTGGGTGCCTTAAGAGCATCGGCACAGATGATTAGTTATGAGGTAGGATTAGGATTGAGTCTGATTGCTGTATTAATGTTGGCAGGGAATGTGACCTTGACTGAGATAGTCTGGAAACAGCAGCAAATTGGACTTTGGTTTGCTTTTCCTCTGTCGCTGGGATTTATACTGTTTTTGATCTGTGCATTCGCGGAAACAAACCGACTTCCTTTTGATATGCCTGAAGCTGAATCTGAATTAATTACTGGGTTTCATACTGAATATTCTGCTATGAAATTCTCTATGTTTTTCATCGCCGAGTATGCTCATATGCTGACTGCTTCTGCTCTTATGGCCACATTGTTTTTTGGGGGATGGGATCTTCCTGGTTCATGGGACGACATGTTTCTTTATGATGGCGCTTATATAAGTGGATTCTCTGGGGACGGAACACCAATTTTGGCGACCCTATCGCTATGGAAAACTTTGGCGACATTCCTGGCCTTTGCAACAAAGACGGGATTTTTCCTCTTATTGTATATCTGGATAAGATGGACTTTGCCCAGATTTAGGTATGATCAAGTGATGGAATTGGGATGGAAAATCATCCTACCCATTGCTTTAGGTTACGCAATGATTGTTGCTGGCACTATGCTTACCCTGTACCAAATTGGGATTGACTATGGATTTGTGTTTGGCCTTGTGCTGACATTAGTGAGTGGACTCTGTACGTTGGGTTTTGTTTTTCTGGTGGACAGAGGAGGAACAATCGGTGGAGCAGCCTCAGGAAGAAAGGCTCGATCCTAAGTTGTTGGATTAAAATGAACAGTTTTACATTGCTTGAAATGAGATTGAAACTAATTGTGAGTGGACAATTATGGCTATAAAAACTACTGTTTTGACTCGACCAAAAATGAAAGAAACCTCCTACCTCCGTGCTGCGTTGAAAGGGATGAAAATCACCTTGGCGCATATGTTGAATCCCAAAAGTGTTACTCAACAATATCCTGAAGTGGAAACACGATTGAGTCCAAGATGGAGAGGCACACATCGCATGGAAGTGCATGCGGATGGTAGACCAAAGTGCGTAGCCTGCGGACTTTGTCCCACAGTGTGCCCCGCAAATTGCATCAGATTGGTAGGGGGAGAGGATGATCAAGGAAATAGGTACCCCGTAGTATACGAAATTGATGAATTTCGCTGCATTTTTTGTGGGATGTGTCAGGAAGTTTGCCCGGTTGAGGCAATACATGTAGGTCAGGACTTTGAAAATGCAGAATATACAAGAGATCGTTTTGTTTATGATTTGGATCGACTAATGAACCAAGATCACCCGACAAGTTTGCTGTGGGATCCGACTGATCCGAAAAGTGAATAGAAGATTGCTTCATGTTACTAATAATGCCAAAAATATTTCCGATGGAGGATAAGCTTTGAGCGAATTAATGTTTTTCGTTTTTGCTTCAATGGCCATTGGGGGAGCGCTGGGAGTTGTTCTGGGCCCCAGTCCAGTAGCAAGCCTCCTTTTTATGGTGGTCAGCCTTGGTAGCACCGCAGGAATTTATGTATTACTAGAAGCTCATTTTCTTGCTGCAATCCAAATAATTGTCTACGCCGGTGCTATAATGGTGCTATTTCTATTTGTCATTATGCTCCTGAATCTCGGCCACGACTACAAAAAAGACATAAGGGGAGGGCTGGCAGTTCTGTTAGGGTTCATTGTGACAGGCTCTATCGGAGGATTATTGGCCAAGCAATTGATGGCCAGCAATGACGCTTTGATTGAATTTTCAGGTAGCAGTATAAATCTTGATGCTGAAATTGCAGAAAAAGGAATAATTGGAGTGATAGCTGAACCACTGTTCAATGAATATTTAGTGGCCTTTGAGTTTACGGGTGTTCTTTTGTTCGTGGCTATAGTGGGAGCCCTAGTTTTGGCGAAAAAGGTAGACTGAAATGGTAACTGAAGCTCTTTTTTTGAGTGTAATGATTTTCATCATAGGAACCTTGGGTGTCATTATCAGGAGGAATGCCATAATCATGTTCCTTTGTGTCGAATTGCAGTTAAATGCTGTGAACTTGGCCTTTGTAGCTCTCTCCCGACATGCGGGAATAGAAGGACAATTATTCGTGTTTTTCGTAATGACGGTTGCAGCAGCGGAAGCTGCTGTGGGACTGGCTATCATTATTTCTATTTTCCGTCATTACGAAACAGTCATCACTGACAATTTTAGTTTTCTTAGGTGGTAAAATTGAATAACTGGAACCTTATCTCCTCTAATCGATGGTGCGATCTATAATGGATAGCCTGCCTAACTGGGAACCGTTTTATCCGGGGCTGGTGATCATGGCTCCTTTCCTGGGCTTCATGTTCAATGGTATGCTGTCGCTCTATATAAACCGTCCGGGAATAAAAACTACTTCCCAGGATATTTCGAGATCTAAAAAAATATCATCGGTGATCGGTCCTGGAAGTATTTTAGTATCGTTTGTGGTAGTGGCTATCAATGGTTTGAGGATGTTTGTGGTGGAACATCCCTCAGCACTGATCAAAAGTTACTGGACATGGATTGAGACATCCAATTTTGTGGTGGAGGCTGCAATACAGGTTGATTCTCTCAGCCTTGTGATGATGACGGTAATCACCGGAGTGGGCTTCCTTATTCATATATTTAGCATGAGCTACATGGAAAACGAAAAAGGATACGCCAGATATTTCGCCTATTTAAATCTATTCGTTTTCTTTATGCTGGTCTTGGTTATGGGATCAAGTTATCCCATCATGTTTGTAGGTTGGGAAGGGGTGGGACTGTGCTCATATTTATTGATAGGCTATTGGTTCGAGGACGAGGAAAAAGCGTCTGCCGGGAAAAAGGCATTTATAGTAAATAGGATTGGAGACTTGGGATTCCTGCTCGGAATATTTTTATTGTATGGTGCTTTGGGAGCTGTCGATTATCAAACGTTAGCTGCAAGTGCCTCTAAAACTTTTGAATATGGTGGAGGCTGGGTGACCTTGATCACCCTATTTTTCCTTTTGGCAGGCGTAGGCAAAAGTGCACAGATCCCACTCTTCGTGTGGCTCCCGGACGCTATGGCTGGACCGACTCCAGTATCCGCCTTGATACATGCAGCCACAATGGTCACTGCGGGAATTTATCTAATAGTAAGATCCTCGATTTTATACTCACTGGCACCTTTGAGTTCGGCGATAGTTGCTGGAATCGGTGTTTGTACTGCCTTTTTTGCCGCCACTATAGCATGCAAACAGTATGATATAAAGAAAGTCCTGGCTTATTCAACTATTTCTCAATTAGGCTATATGTTTTTGGGAGTAGGAGTAGGAGCATATACGGCTGGTGTATTTCACCTGGTTACTCATGCTTTCTTTAAAGCACTTTTATTCCTTGGAGCTGGAGCTGTAATTCATTCGATGC
>JAPKDG010000051.1 GCA_028822645.1 Longimicrobiales bacterium
ACAAACGCTCTTGCAATTGATCAGCTCAGCCTGCTTACTTTTACTGTGTCAGCCGGTACTGGCAGAAAACTTTCCAAGCTCCAGATATCTGGTGAATGACAAAGCGACTAATTTGGACGCATATCAACGGCAAAGTGGAATCGATGTTCTTCATTATACATTTTCGATCACCGTCAACGACATCAACGACGAAATTTTGGGGGAAGCCATTGTTGAGTTGGAATTTCAGGAAAATGGCATAAATGAATTGTTCTTAGACTTGACGTCGATTAGTGAAAAACGGAATGGCAAAGGAATGTCTGTGATCGAGGTCGATTCAGATGAAGTAATATTACGTTTTAGGCACCATGGAAACCGGCTTTATATAGAGCTTGATAAGGCCCCACTAAAACATCAGAAAAAGAAGATCCGTGTCTCCTACCGAGGTGTACCAGCAGATGGATTGTTGATAGCTGAAAACAGGTACGGAGAAAAGACATTCTTCAGTCGGAATTGGCCTGATAAAGCTAGACAATGGCTCCCGATCATTGACCACCCATCGGATAAGGCGACCAGTGAATTTATGGTGATTGCACCATCCAAGTATCAGGTGGTGTCGAATGGTCTATTAAGAGAAGAAACAGACTTGGAGAATGGCCTTAGGTTGACACACTGGCAGCAATCTGTACCCATTGCATCTTGGTTGAATGCTTTGGGCATTGCTCGGTTTACTTCTAGAACCTTTGGGACGGTGAAGGGCATACCACTCCAAACGTGGGTTTATCCCCAAGATAGAGACAGAGGTATGGCTACTTTTGAGATTCCTGTTCGACAATCGATCGAATTTTTTGGGAACAGAATAGGTCCATACCCATACGAAAAACTAGCCAATATAGAAGTTCCACAAGGTGGAGGCATGGAGCATGCAAGCGCCATATTTTATGGAGAGAGTGCAGTTACGATGTATCCTGCCAGTCGATTGGTAGCTCATGAAATTGCACATCAATGGTTCGGCAACTCCGTGACCGAAAATGATTGGAACGATGTTTGGCTTAGTGAAGGATTTGCTACTTATTTTGCACTGCTTTATATGGATCATTACTCGGGGAAGGATTCTTTCGTAGAAGGTCTTCAGGATGACCGACAATCCATCCTGACTGTAGACAAAAATAATCCCGGACAAACTGTTATACACAAAGATATCCGAGATCTCTCCACTATTTTCAACGGCCTTCAGTATACGAAAGGCAGTTGGGTTCTCCACATGCTTCGAGGAGAGCTCGGCACAGAAATATTTTGGGATGGCATAAGACTATACTACGAGAGATTCCGTGACCAAAATGCATCCAGTTCAGATCTAAGGGAAGCAATGGAAGAGGTTTCTGCTACTGATCTTGAATGGTTTTTTGAACAGTGGCTGCGGAGACCTGGCTCACCAGCAGTACTGGGAAATTGGGAATACAATGAAAAGACTAAAATCTTGACATTACAAATAATTCAAAGACAGGAAGAGGCTCCGTTCCGCTTCCCCTTAGAGGTAAAGATAGTAGGACCAAAAGGGAAGATTGATGTCTTAAGACGAATCGATGTTAGAAAAAAAACTGAATCCTTTGAAATGTTTGTTGGTTTTCTGCCCCAACAAGTAATCTTTGATCCAAACACATGGCTACTGGGGAGTACGGAAGTTACAGTAAGGAGAACTCCTTAAGTTGTCCTGAATCATTGATAAGATGGCGCTCATTCCAGATCAATGATTAGGTGTAGCTAGACTTGAGGGGCCCCTTGCGCTACCCTCCCAGTCGGGATCGGCGGCACCAATGAATGTCCCAGTATTAGGATCATATTGGATCCCATGAATTCGCCCGAATGATCCGGACCCAGAGATCTCTGATATATTTAACCCCAAGTCTCGCATTTGCGATAATTCGTTGAAAGTCCAGCCTATACCAGGGCTCGTCTCTGCGCTCAAAAACTGAGGAGAGTACCTTCTCTCTGCACCGGCCCGATCGGGCGCCACTCGAGGTTCTAATAATGCCTGAGGCAGTTCCATATCAAAATCAATTACCCTGGAGATGGTGTTAACTACAGCTGGTGGTATTCGTGCACCTCCTGCAGCTCCTAGGACCAGAATGACTTCGCCGTCTTTTAGTAGCATGAAAGGTGAAATATTCGACCGTGCTCTCTCTCCAGGATAGCAACAGCCTCCTAGATAGCCACCAAGTGTTGAGGCATATAGAAATCCGAGTCCAGGTGTGACAACCTTAGAGCCCATGGTTGGCCCAAGTGTCTGAGTTAAGGAAACGAACATGCCATCAACATCGGATACAGAGAAATGTGTGGTGTGGTTGATCGGGATGTCTCCGATCTCTTGTTCGGAAATGTTTGTGATGTTTGAATCGAAAGTTCGCGTAGGGGTTGAAATGAGTTCAGCTCGATCCTTAGCAAATTCTCTTGAGGTGACTCTAGTGGAAGCAGAGTCGCTTCCCAGGTTCCCCAGCTCGTCCAAAGCATAGCCTAAAGCTTGTCCAACGATTCCGAACCACTCTGCTTCTTTCATGGAATGGGGGTCGAAGTGCTCCATGATTTGTAAGGCGTGTATAGTCATGGCTCCAGCTGATGGTATATCTAAGCCTATAAGTTCGTATCCTCTATATTCACCTCTGACAATTTTTCCCTCTTCAGCCTTATAGTCGGCCAGGGATTCGAGATCGATGCTACTGCCATGTGCCTCAAGGTCTGCAACCATGATTTCAGACAGTGGACCATTGTAGAATGCATCTCGTCCTCCTGATGCAATCATTCTAAGTGTTTTTCCATAATCACGTTGAATCAAAAGATCTCCTGGGGAATAGCTAGATCCATCTTTTTTTAAATAAGCATTCGAACTCCCTGGGAACTCTAGTAACTGATCTCTCGATCTTGCTTGCCTGGCAGCGTCCCCAGGAAGAACACGAAATCCTTCTTCGGCGTATTGGATTGCTGGCTGCATTAGAGTTTCCAGTGGTAAAGAACCGAATTTATCATGGAGCTTAAGAAGTCCTGCTGGTACTCCAGGAATACCGATGACGTCATAGCCATAAGCGGCTTGAGGTGCTGTCTCTGGATCATATCTTGATGGTGCCTGGGTTGTTCCGTCTATGCCATGGAACTCTCCGTCGGGAGTACGAATGAGGATTTGATTACGGCCTCCGATACTATTCATAGTGGGTTCTACAATTGCAATGGCAAAACCGGTGGCAACAGCTGCATCAGCAGCATTGCCACCCATTTCGAGAATCCTGACTCCCACTTCTGTAGCGAGAGGATGAGCCGCAGAAACCATTCCCCGATCGGATCGGCCCGATTGACGGGCACTTTGTGCAAGGGAAATAGTGGGCCCCATGGCTGTTAGGATCGCATAACACGTTATGGCAAAGGCTGCATATCTAATTGACATTGTTTTTTCCTTTAAGGTGTAATCCTTTCAATACACAGTCTAATCGCCACTCATCGACATTAAATATAAAACGTGAATTCGAATTGAAGCTGTCATACATAAAACAGCATCTTAATTAAATTTCCACATTCAGATTTCTACCGCTACAAATTTCCTTCAAATATTTCTTTCAAAATGTAATTTTTTTTATTCTATTAATTGTAATATTGCCATCATTGCTGATAAATTAATAAGTAGATGTATTAGAATTGAAGGAAGTATTCTTTTGCTTAATAAAAAAGTTACGCCAAACATAATACCACCACCAAATAAGAATAAAAATCTATTAGTATATGCATTAATTCCGTGAATACCTATAAATATAAAAGCCGCAATTATTAGTGCAATCCATTTATTTAGACCGACTTCAGTAAGTTGTGTAATTGCAAATGCTCTATAGACGATTTCTTCACAAAAACCTGTTGAGAAAACAAGAAGAATGAAAAATATTCTATGTGAAGTTGTTTTGGGAATTAGCCCCGAAATACTACCAAATTTAGAAGAGTCTAATTCTACACTATTAAGCATTATTTCCACACCAACTAACATTAGTATAGCAACTAAAAGATAACCGCCAACAAGATATAAAGTTCCTTTATTTGAAAGTTTATACCCAATATCTGTAAGGTTTTTTTTCTCACTTTTCAAATATTTTATAACCACCAGAACCGAAATCCAATGCAACAGGATAATTCCGCCCCAAAATGGGATGTAGTAATCCAAATTTTTATTTACAAAAAGTTCTGTTGCAATAGAGGTATTTCCAAAAAATATATATAATATTGGAAAACCAATAATAATAGATAATATTTTCCAAATTTTATTTTTCATTATAGTCTTCTGATTTGTAAGCAAGTAAAGATCCTTCGCACTGAGTGTTAAAATTATTCTCAGAATTGCAACCAAGATTCCCAAGCGCCTTACCGAGTATATCAGTTGATCGTCGTGATACTAGAAGGACCCAGTAAAATAGTCAGTTTCTCCATGGTGTGGTTCGCATTAGGACTTCCAATACTTTTAATTTTATGGCTACACCTTGGGCATTAAAATGTAGGGTGTGTTCTAATCACTTAGATTCAGTATTAATTTAGATACTCAAAGGATTACGTATGCAGGTTTATATTGATCAACATGTTTTTTCGAGATTATACATATGACAAGTGAAACAACAAACGATACTGACATTTGGTTTAGAGGCAAAATATCTAAGTCCGCCATCTCGATTGTGTTGTTGCTATCCTTGGTCGCGGGACTTTTTGTGGCACGAAGTCTACGGAACCCTGAGATACCTTGGTTCCCAGTATCAGAACTAAAGACCAGTGATGTAGGGTCTGAAACTGTTGGCCCCTTACAGTACACCGTAGATGCTAGATCTGAGCAGCCAGTATTTTTCGATTTCTCCAGTGGTTCAGTGGTCCAAAATCCCTCTGTTGAGGGATGGGATCTGGAAATTAGCAGATTCAATATTAGGAGTAACGGAGGAGAAGGCTTCACTGGGAATGGTGGAATATTAGACTTGGGAGTGGTTGCTTTTGATTCACTCCGAAGTGTTCCTGAGGTGGGCTATGTTCAAAATAGCAAAGAAAAAGATATCGCCAATCTGGCTACGGATCACTGGTACGACTACAGCTGGATCAATCACCTCTTAACACCTAAACCAAAACTTTTCGCTGTGCGCACTGCAGACTCTCGATATGCTTTTTTAGAGTTTGTCAGCTATTACTGCGCGGGGGCTCGAGCAGGATGTCTGACTTTTCGTTACTTCTATCAAGGGGACGGTAGTTCTGCATTTTGAGAGGAGTTATTGTAGATAAATGACTTTCGATAAAACCATGGAAATCCTAGGGTTATATGCTTAAGAAAAAGGAGCTGGTGGACGCTTCGAAGATGGTGAGTTCTTTTTTTCCTGTCACACCATTGATCCTCAATCATAAGTTTAGTGAAAATTTCAACCGACCGACTTACTTCAAATTAGAAAATCTTCAAATAACAGGCTCTTTTAAAATACGAGGAGCACTTAACTGTATAGGAAGCCTCAGCACTGAACAGCGTTCGAAGGGTGTTATTACCTGTTCTAGCGGCAACCACGGCCGAGCAGTAGCGACGGTTGCTAAAATGTTAGACGTATCAGCGACTATTTGTGTCCCCACTTGGATAGATCCAGTAAAACTCAATGCTATGAAAGCGATGGGGGCCGAAGTCATTGTAAAGGGAGAAACTTACGATCATGCCGAGTCAAATTCGCTTGACCTAGCCAGCCAGAAGGACCTTACCTATGTGCATCCATTTGATGATCTAAAAATTATAGCAGGGCAGGGAACTGTTGCTACAGAAATCCTTTCTCAATTGACTGAGGTAGGAGATGTGTTGGTACCATTGTCTGGGGGAGGGTTAGCTGGAGGGATTTCCTGGGTTATGAAGGAATACTCTCCCAATACTAATGTGGTGAGCGTGTCAGCCGATCGAGCAAGTGTGATGTTAGCTAGTTTGGACAAGGGAAATCCTGTTCAAGTGGAAGAACAACACACTATTGCTAGCGCTCTCTCGGGCGGAATTGATTTGAACAACAAGTATACTTTTAACATGATCAAGGAACATATAAGAAGCCACGCAGTGGTGAGTGAGGAGATGATCGTAGATGCAATGAATTACGCTTTATCGGAGCTGCATCTAGTGGTTGAGGGAGGTGGTGCAGTAGGAATAGCAGCTCTCTTCTCAAGCTTATTAGATTTTAGAAATTCCTCGCTGCCACTGGTAATAGTAGTAAGCGGTGGCAATGTTGCTCCGAGTCAGCTTTTGGCTGGCCTGCAATCATCAAGCTTACTCGAAGAAGGCCAAACCACAGATGGATGAACAGAAGCGAGAGCTAGAGATTGTGGAGGAGCAATTATCTGGGGAAAAACCACTTGTTTCAAAAAAAGTAAAATCTCTTTTTGATCAAGTAGGTGAGTCAGGAATCGATATTGTTGATTCTTGTAATCGATTCCTAGCATCATTAACAATGAGACACAAGGACAAGTTTGCAGACTTAATCTATAGGTTGGGAGAACCTTTACAAAATGAGGATGACAAATCGTTTTTGGCCCCCGATGAAATTTTTAGAGCATGGTGGTATAGGCATGTACAGTGGCCCACATACAGGAATCATCCGGAAACGTGCTCACTAGGCCCTAACTCATGGTTGCCAAGGATAAGTAAGAACCTGGTTGAAATGATACAACGAGACCCTTCGACCAACTTGATAAATCTACCTGCCGCAAATAAGACTGAAAAGGGAGACAACCATGTGATGGATTTTGTGAGCGAAACAGAACTTTCCTATAAGGCCGTAAACGAGATAAAAACATATTTGGGAACGACAGATTGGATCCTAAGCCTCCCAAAAGAGAAAATTAGCATTGAAATCGCCAGATATCCGAATGAATTGCGAGAGACTTTTATAGATAGATCTGTAAAAGTGATGGATGAGAGAGTCGAACAATTACTAGTAGGAATCTCTGGAACGATTGGAGGCATTTCTTCTGAAATAATAATTCCTAAAACCGTGGACAATCCAGAAGATTTTCTAGTGCGTAGGCTGTTCGGTGAAAAGGTTAATGCCATTGCATTGGACATGGGGGCAGATGAGGTTTACAGGAATGAAGTTGACGAAATAACTAGATCTGCAGCACTCCGTTTCGGATTTCTTCGCAGAAAGAGACCCCTGGAGGAGGTGGGAGGAAGGATCCGGAAACTCTTAATTGGCAATCTTAGTCGTAGCTAAAGTGCTTCTGATTAGACCGAGCTTTACGTCCTCGTTAAATTAATGAATAAATTGATCCACCCACCTATCAAAAGCATACCGCCTACGGGGGTTAACATTCCTATCCATCGCTGCTCAGTTGCGACCAAAATATAAAGGCTTCCTGAAAAGACTATTATCCCAGACAGAAATAGCCATCCTGAAACAGGAGAGACGGCAGAAGGCCATTTTCCAAGGGAATATGCTACAAAAAATAGTGACAAGGCGTGATACATTTGATATCTCACCGCAGTCTCGAGTGTAACCAGGGAATCTGTGGGTAGCCTAGACTGGAGAAAATGAGCTCCAAATGCCCCTATGACAACTGCTACTAATGCGAAAACACAGCCGGCTAATGCAAAAAAACGTTCCATGATTGTATTCCATTAATTTAGTTTTGAATCTGGATTGTTCCAAATAGATATGTAAAAGTCTATCACCTATGCAAGAAATTTGTCAGTGCTAGTGGCGTTACTGAAGCCAGTCTTGTAATCTCTTCGAATGATACCGAAAGGGCTAAAAGAATCGACCGCTAAGAGAAATGTTCCAAGAGGGGCCAAACAAATGGCCTTAGCAGTAGGAACGGCCCATTTACTAAACGACGCTTACGCTTCTTTTCTTCACCCTCTGTTGCCTAGGCTGATGGATAAATTAGGTCTATCCATCACTGTGGCTGCTGCCTTGGCTATGGTTCTCTCTTTCTCAGCATCTGTTATGCAGCCATTGGCTGGTTACTTGGCTGATTGTTTCGGTCGTAAAAGATTCATAATAGCTGGCCCATTGATATCTGGGATATTCCTCTCTTTGATCGGACTCGCGCCCAGCCTTATTATGTTGATTCTAATCCTGGTGTTGGGTGGAATTGGCAGTGCAATATTCCATCCTCCAGGAGCAGCCATGGCGGCCAGGACGGGCGAAGGGAAGGGAAGTGGCTTGAGGATGTCCTTTTTTTCTTGTTGTGGTAGTCTTGGCTATGCCATCGGACCGCTGTTTATTGTTGTGTTTATCACTACAGTTGGTTTGGAGAATATGTGGATGGCTGTGGCTCCAGCAGTCTTACTTTCTTTTATGTTGATCTGGATTTTACCACCAGATGAAGTGAACATAGCCAAATCAACTCCTCCGAGTATTGTAGAAGTTCTTTCTGGATTGAGAGGGCCATTAGGGATAGTCTTTCTAATTAGTGCTCTAGGTGCTTTTGTTCAGAGAGTGTTCATGACTTTGTCCCCCATAATTTCATTTGAAGCAGGTGTCTCGGAGACTACAGGAGCATTGACTTTGAGCGTATACTTGGGAGCGCAAGCTCTGGGAAGCCTGGTCAGTGGCTACTTAACTGACCGAGTTGACCGAGGGCAACTACTAGCCTGGCTCACTGCGTTGTCAGTACCAACCCACATGCTAGCATTATGGTTGCCTCCAGGTTCCGGAGGAGCATTTTGGTTCGCGGCCTGCTCAGGGTTCCTAAATATGGCTCTTTTGCCTCCTGTTGTTATAATGGCTCAAGAAATCGTACCGGAGAGTCCAGCGATGGGTTCAGCAGTTGTCATGGGCTTGGCTTGGGCTGTCGGTTCGATTGGGCTATTGGGAACAGGAGTCTTGGGAGATCTGTTCGGAGGACAAATGGCTGGCTTGTTATCTGTGCCAATCTTACTCGTAGCTACTTTTCTGTGTTTTCATCCCAAGCTAATATCATATCGACGAGCAGTAATCTGACCATTCGCAAGGTTGTAGACAGTGCCTCTTAAGTTGATGCCGCGTAGAGATAGGCAACTGAATAAATTGATAAAAAGTGCAGAAATCGTCGCATTTAAGAAGAAAACCACGATTTATACTCAAGGTGATCAATCTAGCAATATTTGTATGCCTCGCTCTGGACATGTGCGTTTAACCATGCCGAATCAGGTTTCTGGCTCAGGAAAGACAGTGGCTATCCTTGGGCCAAACGAACTCTTTGGCACTGAGGCAGTCAATTTGGGAAATGAAAGACTTTATACCGCGATAGCAGGATCAGATTGCGAGATTTATATCTTGAAGTCTGATAAAATGCTAAAAGCGCTGAGAGCATCGCCAGCCACCTTGAAGGCACTCCTGGCCAGCGATGGAGAAGATCTTGCGATAGTGAGGGCTATAGTGGGCCATTCTTCGGCTTCTTCTAGAGCAAGGGTTGCTCACGTTTTATTGGAGCTAGGCTGCCGTTTGGGGCACGACAATGGTCGCCGTATCCATTTGAGGCACTGGTTCACGCATCAGGAAATTGCTGATCTCGCTGGTGTCCACAGGTCTACAGTTACTACTGCGATCAATGACTGGATCTACAAGGGCATATTGAGGCAATCATTGAAAAGCCTGGTGATTAACAAGCCAGGAGCATTGCGAAAGGCTGGACTGAGGAATATTGGAAATGTATTCAGGAGAAGGATAGTTTCGAGTCGAATCAAAACCTTGACCCGTTGACCTGAATTTTTTGTGAATATAGCTTCTTGTGTCTCCAGAAAGGTTTGAAAACATGAGCAAGAATACTAAACGTCCCATCGTAGACCCACAATATGAAGAGTCGGTGGATCCGTTATCTAGAGAAGACAAGTTTCTCGTCTCCGTCTTGGACTTAACTGGCTGGATACAGAAAAACAGGGACATGGCCATAATCGGTTTAGTTTTTTGTGTGCTAGGTGTCTCTGCTTTACTCTACTACAAGAGTGCTAAGGAAGAACAAGTGGAACAGGCCACTGTCCGCTTGGAGGCGATTCATCAGGCAATTTCCATTTCAGCGCTTGAAGATGCTAAGTCGCAGCTTTCCACTTTTATCGGTAGGTTCGAAGGCACCAAGCAGGCTGATGAAGGCGTTGTGCTGCTTGGTAGGCTCCATTTGGAAGCGGAAGATTTCTTGGTTGCTATTAGCGTCCTTGAATCGGCAGATTTACCATTGTCCAGTTCCAGTGGTGTCCAAGCGAACTCGTTGCTGGCTAAAGCTTTTGAATCGCAGGGCCGCTGGGCAGATGCTGAGGTGCAGTATCTGAGGGTAGCTGCTGGAGCAAATCTCGATTTTGAAGTCAGGGAATCACTGGAAGCAGCAGCTCGATCACGAACCAGGCAAATGGATTTTGCTGGTGCTGCCTCACTGTACCAGCAAATAATTGATGGACTGGAAGACCAAGACCCTAAAAAGGGTTTTTATGTTGCCAGGATAGCTGAAGTGTCTGAATCTTTGGATTAAACGAAGTTCGTATAATATATATTATCGGAAGCAGACGATTCAAGTCCTCCATGCCATCAATTCACTGTTACGTGATAGTTTGGCAATAATTCAACCAACCGGATCTTTGGCTGAGGGATCTAACGCTGTAATCTCAACCTTCGCGGTTCCAGGCCCTGTAACTCCTAGTCTGTGCGCCGCCGCATAGGAGAGGTCTATGATCCTTCCATCTATGAATGGACCTCTGTCATTCACCTTCACAACTAGTGACCGACCGTTGTCCAAGTTGTCCACCCTTACATATGTCGGTAAAGGAAGAGTTTTGTGAGCTGCAGTCAGTTGGTACATATCATAAACTTCACCAGAGGAAGTGTTTCGCCCTTGGAAATCTTTGCCGTACCAGGAAGCAATCCCGCTCTCACTGAAATCTTCGCTGGACTCTAAGACCTCATAATTTTCACCAAATTCCTCATAAGATTCTGGGTTTCCATTTTTGGACTTTATCAGACTTTCTGGTAAGTCAATAGTTTCCATGCTTACCAGTGACACATCATAACCATCGATGGTGACATCATCCGTAAAGAGCAACGGCACTGGAGCAACCGATACGGACACCAGACCAACGGGAGTACAGCTAACGATCTGAGCACTGATCAACAATACTTGCAGTAATTTTAACGATTCTTTTACCATCCATATATCCTTCTGCCCCAAGGGTTTACAGCGTTCATATAATGTTATATGTGACATATTATCCAGGCCCTCTTTTAACCCTCTATCCATCTTCCGGGACGAGCACCAGTCGATAGGCCGTGTTCGAAAACCCTGATACCATTTACCCATACTCCCTCAACACCCACAGACAGAGCTTGGGGAGCTTCTTTAGTCGCCATATCTCGAATTTTATCAGGATCAAACAACACCATGTCCGCTACAGAGCCAACTTCCAATGTTCCCCTTTCCTCTAAGCCCAGTGTTGTTTTCACAAGGCCAGTCATCTTGTACACCGCTTCTTCTAGCGTAAGATCACCTGTCTCCCTCACGTATTTCCTAAAAATCTTAGAGAATGATCCGTAACCCCTTGGGTGTCTACTTGTAGAGGAACCATCGGATGCTACGTTCGTATAGGGCCATTTGAGCAAAACAGAGATGTCTTCGGGGTACATGCTGGTTCCAATGATGCTTTCCCTTCCCCCGTTCCCAGTCTCCCTAGCAGCTCGTGATTCAGCGATTAAAGCGAGATAGGTTGTCACTGGGTCCATTCCCCTGATCTGTGAAACCTCTGCTAAGGTTAGCCCTTCATAGGAGGGGTTTGGCTCGTACCTATCTATCAGTATCCCTTCTGGAGGGGCCAGCTCTTCAAGGGCAAATTCAGCTGCCTCCTTGGTGAACTCCCTATCCGGGAAAAGAACTGTCATTGTTGATTGCCAATATTCGTAGGGATACAGGTCGGCGGTAACCTGCAATCCACTCTCTCTCGCTTCATATAATAATTCCAACACTTCATCGGCCCTTCCCCACAGGCTCCTCATGGCCAATTTAATGTGAGATATGTGAACCGGTATTCCAGCTTCCCTTGCTATTGTGATAGTCTCTTCTATCGCACTAAACAATTTGCGATCTTCACTACGCATGTGACTACTGTATCTTTTCCCATGCTCCGCAGTGATTTTCGCAAGCGAGATTACTTCCGAAGTCTCCGAATAAATTCCTGGGTCGTATTCCAAGCCAGTTGAAAGTCCCATGGCACCAGTACTTAATTCCTGATTCAGCAGTTCCTCCATGGCAGTCAGTTCAGTAGATGTAGCAGCCCTCATATAATCAGAGCCCATTACTTCCCGCCTAATACTTCCATGCCCAACGTAAGATGCAAGATTAACTGCGGATGGACTGTCTTCGAATGACTCCTTGAGTCGCGCAATCGGAATATCTGAACCGCCATCCTGGCCAGTGACAATAGTAGTTACTCCTTGGCTCAATAATACGAGTGCATCAGGATCTTCAGCCAGACTTCTATCATGATGACTATGTGTGTCAATGAATCCAGGACTCAGCACAAGACCTCTCCCGTCAATGACTTCCCCATTCCCATGATCAAGATCGCCTATCGCATCAATTCTGCTTGAGACGATTCTGACATCAGTAATTTGCCGGTCGGTCCCAGTTCCATCGACCAGAATTACATTTTCAATCAATAGATTGGAAGGCATCTCCACACTTTGGTAATTAGTACAAGAAGCCAAAAGTGCCAACAGTGGAAGTGCCCCCCAAAAAATGGATGCCGACTGGAGTGGATTTATTTGTGGCAATTTTACCTACCTTTTAGTTGACATTCAAATCTATTTGCTGTGTCGTTGTGAGAAGT
>JAPKDG010000052.1 GCA_028822645.1 Longimicrobiales bacterium
CCCCCCTATGCACACTGCATACACACACGCAAAGCCACCCGTCGGTTACGGTGGATAAAGCTCTAGGTATTTAGACCCCCACCCCCTCCAACACTGCACGACCTATAGTAATGTGATAGTAGTGTGTGCCGATCTAGTACAGATACGCCCCATACTTCTGGTTGAGAGGGGGGGCTTTTACATCAAGGTTCATTCACGATAGCTTTAGGTGGTGCTAAGATTTACCAGAGGATTGGTAGCTGTAACCAATTTGTTAGCTATCAAAGACTCGGATTGTAGTGTTTTCTTTGTATCGTCTGTGTACTGGGCTGTGTACTCTTAAGAATAAGATCACTACTGACGGAGTGTAAGATGTTGCTATGCAACGACTTACAAAATAGATGAGAACTTATGAACGATAAACTGCGGTTGATTCCATCCGTTGAGCTCATCACACAAACTGACCAGTTCATAGAAATCTTTAAAAATCATCCTCGTGCGTTAGTACTAAGTATCTTGAACGTGGAGATAGAGCAGTTGCGAAATCGGATGTTGAAGGGTGAATTCCATGATAAAACTGTTGAGATAATACCCCTAGCGGATTCTGTGAAAAAAGAGTTACTGATCTGTGAAAAACCATCCCTAAATCGAGTCTTGAATGGGACGGGCGTGATTCTGCACACAAATCTAGGAAGAGCTATTCTCGCCAAAAATGCTCTGGCGGCAATGGGAATGATTTCTGCCGGTTATTCGAATCTTGAATACGATATCAGTAATGGAATGAGAGGATCAAGATATGACCATTGCTCGCTATTATTAAAGGAGCTAACAGGGGCCCAGTCGGCTCTAGTGCTGAATAATGGTGCATCGGCACTCGTCATGGCGCTGCGAAGCATGGCTTTTGGCAAAGAAGTCTTGGTGTCTCGCGGGGAACTTGTGGAGATAGGAGGAGGCTTTAGAATACCGGAAATACTGGAATGTTCAGGAGCCAGATTGGTAGAAGTAGGTACTACTAACAGGACTCGTATAGAGGACTACAGGAAAGCTGCTGGATCAGGGAAAGCGGGGATGATCCTTAAGGTTCATCGTTCTAATTTCAATATTACTGGTTTCACCGAAGAGGCCTCTTTGTCTTCACTGGTTGGCTTGGGTAGAGAACTGGGGTTGCCAGTTGTTCATGATTTAGGCTCAGGGCTACTGATAGATCCGGGGAGCCTCGGTTTGCCACCGGAACCTACTCCCAAAGAAAGTTTGAGCCAGGGCACTGACATAGTGATTTTTTCAGGAGACAAACTTTTAGGTGGACCTCAGGCAGGAATACTGGTTGGCAGTGGAGAAGAGTGGATTACTGGAATGCGAAAAGATCCGCTTTGTAGAGCTCTAAGAGTGGATAAAATGACCTTGGCTGGCCTAGAGGCAACTCTGTCTTTATATAGAGACCCCAACGTTGCAATGGCTGAAGTCCCTATTCTGAGAATGTTAAGCGCTTCAGTTGGCGAACTTACTGAAAGAGCATCTATGTTGATAGCTGCCTTGGCTGGTGCTAGTATAAATGTGGAAGTCATAGATTGTTGCTCAGTCATGGGCGGTGGTACTTTCCCGGGATTTGAACTTCCCAGTATCGGGTTGAGTGTTGAGATCCTCGGTTGTTCACCAGACCGACTTGCGACTAAACTTAGGAGCCTTGAGGTTCCAACTGTGGGTCGCGTAGAAAAAGATCTTTTACTCATCGATCTTCGGACAATTTTGCAAGATCAAGACCAGCAATTAATAGAAAACCTATCTAGTTTGTGTTCTTGAGAAATTTGGTTTAAGTAAGGAGGACGCTGATTTGGATGTGATGGAGCCGAGAGAGAATTGCGAATGCTCGCCTCGCACCGTTGACCTGTTTCAGCCCCGTCTGTATTTTTGATAGATTCTTTAAACAACCACTAAGTGAGTTGAGATAAAATGGAAAGCATTGGAACATTGCTGGTGTTGACTTCAGGGGCAGTGGAAAAGATTGAGGAGTTTATAAGAGATCATAGTGGTGCGGACACCACGGGCCTCAGGGTGGCCGTTTTGCCAGGAGGTTGCTCAGGATTTCAATACAGCTTGAATATTGAGGACGCTCCTGAGTCGGACGATGAGATATTGGAAATATCGGGTGTTAAGATTTTTGTCGACCCCTTTAGTGCTCAGTATTTAGATGGAATAGAGATCGATTATGTGTCTAGCATGATGGGTGCCGGTTTCACATTTTCTAATCCAAACGCCACCGGTGGCTGTGGTTGTGGTAGCTCTTTCACTGCCTAGAGCAAAACCTGTAGGATTATTAATCCTGGTGCATTGATGAACAATCCAATTGATAAACCTGTAGAGATCGAACTCCTTCTCTATCATCTCTGTATTTGACACACCTTTTCAAATGGTTATAGAGACATTCACAGGTGGCCAGTTTCTCCAGAACGGTTATTTTGCTTTGTGTGAAGATACAGGGCAGAGTGTAATAATTGATCCTGGGGCTGGGACGGCTCGAATGTTAGCGGAATTGGCTGATAGAAGAAGTACAGTCGTGGGTGTTGTCTTGACACATGGTCATTTCGATCATATCGAAGGGCTGAATCAAGTTAGGGATTTTACTGATGCTCCAGTTTACATGCATCCATTAGACGGATATATCTTCGAACAGTTTCCTGCTCAGGCTGCACAGTTCGGTGTCGAAGGAAAATCTTTAAAACCACCCGATATAAACCTTAGTGATGGTGATGCGATTGAATTTGGGAATTTTTCTCTAGATGTGTTACACACACCTGGTCATTCTCCAGGACATGTTATTTTGGTTGATAAGTCAAAAAGAGTGGCTTTCGTTGGAGATCTAATTTTTAAAGGGTCGGTGGGCCGAACAGATTTACCAGGAGGAGATCCGAGGACATTATTTAGGAGTATTAAGGAGCACATCCTGACGATGTCAGACGAGTATAGGCTTTTCAGTGGCCATGGCCCATCCTCTACCGTTAGGTATGAACTAGAAACCAACCCTTTCCTGACGGAACGTTTCATGAGTAACGACTTGTGAAAAATCCATTGCCAATTGCCATTTTTGCATCTGGTGGAGGAACTAATTTTCAAGCTCTGTTAGACTACGAAGACGAGTCATCGTATAGGGTTGATCTGTTGATCACGGACCAGAAGAATGCAGGCGTCTTAGAAAGAGCACGCAAGGCAGGAAGACGATCGGAAGTACTGGAGCATAAAGGGATTATGAATCAGCAACAAGTGTCGATAATGCAGACGTTGTTGAAAGCTTGTGGAATAGAATTTATAGCCTTGGCAGGATATTTAAGGAAGATTCCAGCTGCGGTGGTGTCCGGATATCCTCGCCGGATAGTTAATATCCATCCGGCCCTTCTCCCTTCCTTTGGAGGCACAGGAATGTACGGACAACACGTCCACCAAGCAGTGCTCAAATCAGGAAAAAAAGTTACGGGTCCCACTGTACATTATGTCGATGAAGATTACGATACAGGAGAGATTATAGCACAGGTTTCAGTGCCTGTCATGAAAGAAGACGATTTTCGTTCTCTAGAGAGCAGAGTCGTGAAAGCTGAGCATCTATTGTACCCAGCCGTTGTCGACCAACTGTGTAGAGCCTTAGCGGAAGGGAGATATCCAAAGAATAATGAAACCCAGTGTTGAGAGTAAAAATTCCCAATTCCATAGTAAAAATCATCAAAAGCTAAAATGGGGAAATTGTTGATATGAAGAGAAGGGCTTTATTGAGTGTTTCCGATAAAACTGGAATCCAAGACCTCGCCGAAGGACTTGTGGAACTGGGCTGGGAAATTCTTTCTACAGGTGGCACTAGTAAGATACTCCGCTCGGCCAGTATCGCTGTTACAGACGTCTCTGAAATCACCAAACATGATGAAATCATGGAAGGCAGAGTCAAGACTCTACATCCGGCTGTACTTGCAGGAATTTTAGCTCGAAGGGAAAGCGATGAGGATCTCGACACTTTGGCTGATTACGGATATGGAACAATCGATTTAGTAGCAGTGAATTTATACCCTTTTGGAGAAACCATAAAAAGTTCTTCGGTCACTATGTCTAAAGCCATGTCCCAGGTGGATGTGGGAGGTCCGACTATGCTTCGCTCTGGGGCTAAGAATCACAAACACGTGTGGACACTAGTGGATCCTGATGATTATCCGTTGGTTTTGTCGGCGATTGAAGAAACTGACGTGGAAACGGAAAAGGTGCGAAAAAACCTGGCCCGTAAAGTATTTCAGCACCTCAGTATTTATGATAATTGTATAGCGAATTTTCTTTCTGAAGAAGCAGAAAGAAAGGTTGAATATCCTGAAGAATTAACTTTGGTGGGCGATCTTGTGGAGGAATTAAGGTATGGTGAAAATCCAACTCAGACAGCAGCTTTTTATTCAATGGGCAATGCTAAGGATGGCCTTGCGTCACTTAAACAAATGCAGGGAAAATCTCTGTCCTATAACAATCTTCTAGATTTGGATGGAGCCCTATTATCTTTGTCTCCATTCTCTCATTGTCCTGATCCAGTGGTTTGTATTGTTAAGCATACAACCCCCTGCGGCATCGCAAAAGACGGCACTGTACTTGGTGCCTTTGAGGCAGCACGTGGTTGTGATCCACAGAGTGCTTTCGGATCGGTGATTGCGGTCAATCAAGAGATAGATGCTAGTGCAGCTGAAGCTATGGCGGATCTATTTGTCGAATGTATTATCGCTCCTAATTATACTTCCGATGCCCTAATAATCTTTGAGAAAAAGAAAAATTTACGTCTGATGAGTTCGGCTCAAAGCTCACTAGACACAGACATAAGTAGAAGTTCACAGTTTTTGGCAGACTATGGTCGACGTCCTGAACCTATGATATTCCGAAGTGTTTATGGGGGATTATTAGTACAGGATCCGGCACCTGTTCCATTTTATGGAGATGCCAACAATGACTGGGAAGTGGTTTCGGCGGTGCCGCCTACCCAGGAAGAATTAGACGACTTAAGTTTTGCATGGTCATGCGTTTTCGGTATTAAATCAAATGCAATTGTTCTTGTCCAGTCCGGAGCAACCATAGGGATTGGAGCTGGACAGATGAGTAGAGTTGATTCTTCCAGGTTGGCAGTTTTGAAGGCGAGTGATGTTGGAGCAACCTTGGAAGGGTCGGTTCTAGCGTCCGATGCTTTTTTCCCATTTCGTGACGGAGTGGATGCGGCGGTTGAAGCAGGCATTCGCTCGATTATTCAACCTGGTGGTTCTATGAGGGACGAAGAGGTAATACAAGCGGCAGATGAGCACGGTATATCTATGGTGTTCACTGGGAATCGCCTATTTCGTCACTAGGCAATAGAAAAGATTTGATGTTCTGAATAGAAGATTGTTGGAGGGGTGGCAGAGCGGCTCAATGCACCAGTCTTGAAAACTGGCGTCCGAAAGGACTCGTGGGTTCGAATCCCACCCCCTCCGTTTTGATGGACAAATTAACATAGAATTGCCTTCCTTAATTCCTTCTCCCAGTTCTTTGTTGATTGGCCAACTCTACTAATCTTCGCAGCTCTGCAATCGGCAGAAGGTGATCATCAACTTGGAGCCTCAAGACAGTGTCATTGTTCAACCAAACTCCTCCGTCTTTTTTAACGATGAGCATGGCTGCTGACTGCATACCCCTGATGTCACCACCAGCTGCTTGTCCCGCCTCTAGTGCAGCTAAGAGACGGAAAGAAAGATGTCCAGTAGTAGATTGAAAGGTCTCTATCATATTTTCAACCACTTCGGGACCGGCTAAAATATTGCCTTGAGCTGAAACGTGATGCCCAAGAAGATGTCCCGCCCATTCACTTGCTTGTGGGCCAGTATATGTAGCTACTTGACCAGAGGCGTTCATGACTGAAAACTGGCGACCTTTAATACTCCAATCAGCGGGACGAGGATCGGGGTCGTTCTTAAGGATCAGTCCTACAATTTCATCAGGAGAAAATTCCTTTTCTAAGAGTTCTAGTGCCTGTTTTCCGTAACTGACGTCGACTACCGCTTGGGTAGCTACGATTCCCACCTCCGCTTCGGCCCAAAGGACGCCATTTCCGACAGAAAACACACGAGATTGAACAGCTCCACCTATCTCTCCTGTTTCAGGATCGTATCCCAGTATTGAAAAAGTTGCGACAGGTGGCCATGGAGTTTCTTCCTGGTACCTCTGGGCTTCTAGTTCAGTCGTCTGTGATATCAAACTTACTACTAGAAGTAGATACAATCCCAGCCAGTTTATTATGCGAGCAGCTAATGTCATATTCTTGCTTATCTTATTTGGAGATGAAGGGGAATTGAATCTACTGTTTGATCCAGAGAGCAACAACTCGAAATCAGTTGTGTATGGCATGTAGATCCATTTGCGATTTTATTACATTCATCTTTACTGTGCGATCAATCTTTTAAAATCCAGGGGAATCCGTGAGGATTAAAATTTCTTTTCTTTGCACCACAGTGTTGGTTGTCGGTTGGTTAGACTTGTGGACTAAACGATGGGCTCTTGCCAATCTAAGCTTAGGACCTATGTCCGAATTTATGGGCGGTTACATCCCCCTGACGCTCGCCTTTAATAAGGGTGCTGCCTTTGGGATTTCAATCGGTGATGATTCTCGATGGCTGTTTGTCCCACTGAGCATTTTAGCCCTTGGCTTGCTCTTCCACATACTGCACCTCTCAGAAAAAAAGGATTACCTTCGGATATTGGCCTGCTCTTCCGTGATAGCCGGTGCTTTGGGGAACCTGTTTGATAGAGTTCGATGGACTAGGGGGGTCGTAGACTTTATCGGCCCCTTAGACCTGGGGTTCATGTTGTGGCCGATATTTAATGTGGCCGATATGGCCATATCATGTGGCGCTGTACTTTTGGCCATATCGTTCTGGAAGGAAGAGAACGATATGGCAGGCAATCTGTCAATTGAAGAGGGGACAGATACAGTGCAGTAATGTTTGCCTGTTCCTTTTTCTTCTGTAACTGGCAATTACGGTGTATTAAAAAATGGTCAGCATTCTACAGCAATAGATGCTCTTTCAGATCTTTATCGGAAACATGCAGTCTAAATTTATCGACTTCAGAATGTTTGGTGTCAATAAGTTTCCCATGGACATCTTCTCCGAGCGCTTCTTTCAGAAACTGACTTGCTTCTGCTACTTCAACGGCTTCAAAGAGATCATGTGGAAGAGCTTCGATATTCAAAGCTTTACGCTCGGTGTTACTAAGACTATATAGATCCATTGTCATTTCTTTTGGCAGTTCTGTTTTATTGACGAAACCGTCTAGGCCGGCTGAGAGCATTACGCTGAAAGCCAAGTATGGATTGCATGTGGGGTCTGGGAACCGTAATTCCATCCTTGTGGCGACTTCCTTCCCCGGCTTATAAAGAGGGATCCTGACGGATGCAGAACGATTTCGTTCAGCCCATGCTATGTACACAGGAGCCTCATATCCAGGAACGAGTCTTTTATATGAGTTATAAGTTTGGTTAGTTACAAGAGCCATCTCGCGGGCATGATCCAGAACGCCCGCTATGAAATATTTGGCGGTGCCACTCAAATGCTGGGGATCATTTTTGTCGTAGAATGCATTTGTCGTTTCATCTCGGAATATTGATAGATGTACGTGCATTCCACTGCCATTTTCACTTGCGATTGGCTTAGGCATGAATGTAGCGAAGACGCCACAGCGTCGAGCGATTTCTTTTACAACGTATTTATAGGTTTGAAGGTTGTCTGCCATCCTGAGGGCTTCTTGGAATCGAATGTCTATTTCGTGTTGGGAGGGTCCCACCTCAGAGTGATGATATTCAACGGGCACTCCCATCGCTTCAAGAGCGAACACTGTAGCTTCTCTAATATCATCTCCAACATCAGTAGGGTTGATATCAAAATAGCCAGCCTGATCTAAAAGAGTTGGGCCGGTACCGTCCCTGAAGTAAAAAAACTCTGCCTCTGGACCGATGTTCATGTGGGAAAATCCATGGTCATTTAGGCGTTCTAAGTTCTGAGCCAAGATCACCCTTGGGCAAGATTGGTAGGGCGCACCATCTGGTGTGCATATTTTGGCGAACATGCGAATGGATCTCGAGCCTCCAGGACGAAAAGGAAGCACCTGTGCAGTTGAAGGGACTGGAAAGGCTACCATGTCACTTTCATGAATTCGTCGATACCCTTGGATTGAAGATCCGTCGAACCCCATTCCTTCACTGAAAGCACCGGGAAGTTCCTTAGGGGTGATTGAAAAAGATTTCAGAAAACCGAGCATGTCGGTAAACCAGATCCTGATAGATGAAACGTTGTATTCTTTGACATAAGTAAGGACATCTTCAGCGGTGTCGAGTGAGAGTCCGTATTGGCAGTCCATCTCGGCAACGTGATCCTCCATGTCTGCACGAAAGTCTTCTACCTCGTATAACCAGGAATTTTGGTCCATTGATGAAACTCCTCTAGGAATAATTTCGGGAAAAAAGTTGATGATTGAAGTAATCAACACGGGTAGTGTCTTTGATGCAGCTTGAATTTTGGGGGACACTCATCCTACAGTCTAGTGGTCTAATCCCAGCCGACTGTCTCAAAATACTCAATCGGGCCGCTTTGCGCGGCAAGAGTAACCTTGGCACGTGCGATGATATGCAGGAGGAGCACATGTGTCAAGGTTTAGCTCTGTGGTTAGTTGGACAAATTGAAGTTGCTGATATGATCTTTAAGTAGCAACTTCGATAGGAAGGCTAATTTACGTCTATGTCTAATCAGAGAGTACAGTAAAAATGTGGGAATTATTTAAAAGTATTTGGGAATCTAATTCAGCTCTGGACTGGAGTGCCTCAGGGCTAGTTTTTTTGAGCACAATAATTGTGCTCAGGTTGATTATATATGCTGGCACGAGCAGGATTGCACTGACGGTAAACGATACGGCATCCCAACTAGATAATATACTCGTCAGATGCTTGGCAACTGTAAAATCCATTGCCATCGGGTGTTTGGCGTTTTATTTGGCATCCTTGACTCTAGACCTTCCACCTGTGTTTAATGAAACCTTACAAAATTTCTTGGTCTTGGTATTTCTTATACAAGGAGCTTTTTGGTCTAATGCTATTCTAGACTATATTCTGATCGACTGGGCTGGGGAAAAATTTGCAAATGATCCTAGCGTCGCTACAGCTCTAGGCTCTGTTGGCTTTCTTCTGAGACTTGCAGTATGGGTCATTTTTTTGATGTTGGCTTTAGGGAATATGGGTCTAGACGTAGGCCCCTTGATTGCATCTCTAGGTATAGGAGGAATTGCTTTTGCGCTGGCTCTTCAAAATGTGCTAGGAGACCTTTTGGGGTCATTCTCAATCGTTTTTGATAAGCCGTTTGTAGTAGGTGACTACATCGAAACAAAAGGATTCGAAGGAAGAGTTCAGAATGTGGGCCTAAAGACTACTCGCTTGGAGGCCTTGAGTGGTGAAACACTGGTTCTATCTAATTCTGATCTTTTGTCTAGCAGGATAAGGAACTTCGAGAAAAGAGCTAAACGTCGGGCTAGCTTCCTTTTGAGCGTGACATATTCTACTCCATTGGATAAATTAGAAAAAATTCCAAGTATTGTGAAGGAGATCATAGAAGGGCAAAAACAAACACAGTATGAAAGGTCGTTTCTGAAAAAGTTGGGCGATCGTGGCATCGATTTCGAAGTGGTATATTCTATGAGGGGACCGAATTTAGCAGACTTCGGAACCGTGAATCACAATATTAATATGGAAATTTTGAGAAAATTTGATATCGAAGGAATCGAATTCGCCTATCATACACAGACGATTGATGTGCCTAATTCAGGTTAGATGGATCAGGAAATAGAGCTCGGGGAGCTTTGTCCAGAAGCATTGGATGTCTATCAATCAATTCTTACTATGGGTGAAATCGACAAATTCCACTCTGCGTCCACGCATCGTGGCAATTTCCAAGAGAATGTTATCATGTTCAACGGTATCCCCAACTCGTCCGATACGGTGTAATGATCCGAACATATAACCGCCAAGAGTATCGTGGACATCTTCTGGCAGCTTTGTTAAAAGTGTCTCATTCACTGTCCTGATAGGCATTCCTCCCCAGATGCGCACTTTTCCATTCTCTAGGTAATGGAAAGAAAGAGGTTCGTCTTCTTCGTGCTCGTCTTGGATTTCTCCGATGATTTCTTCTATTAAATCCTCTAGTGTGACCAGGCCAGCTGTTCCACCGAATTCATCAACGACAATTACCATTTGATTCTTAGCTTGTCGCATTTCTGGCAACAAATCTTCAACAAGTTTTGTCGTAGGAACAAATTGGATTGGTCGTATGATTTCAGATAAAGTTGTGAGATCGTCACGCTGAGCTCTCCAGAGATCACGCCCTATCACGAGACCCTCTATCTCATCAACATTGCCACTATATATGGGCAGTCTCAGGTGTCCATTCTCTAGCATGACGGTTGTAGCACGCTCTAGGCTTGTGTTAAGATCGATAGCTATAATATCTGTCCGGGGAGTCATTACCTCTACCACTGACACTCCGTCTAATCTAATAACATTTGTTACGACTTTTAATTCGTCTTCATCGATGGATCCTTCGCTGTAGCCGATTTGAGCTAAAACTTCCAAGTCTGACCGACTAACGGTTTCCTTCTCATGGGTCCGGAGCAACTGGCTGAAAGAATTGATTGGAATTAGAACCGGCTTCATTAAAAATAGCATCCAATGAAGCAAATGAGCAGAAGGGCTGGCCAGTTTTTTCCAATAGATAGCGCCGACAGTCTTTGGTACGATTTCAGAGAGTACTAAGATTGCTAAAGTTAAGATTCCTGTGAAAAATCCTATCCAGACTTCCCCAAAAATTTTAGTGGCCACAGATCCACCTAGTGCAGCACCAGCTGTGTGGGCTACTGTGTTCAGGGTGAGAATGGCTGCGATTGGTTTATCGATGGTTGCTTTCATATCCGCCAGATAGAATCCAGCTTTAGATTGTTTTTCTTTTAGAATCTCTATAAAGGAGGGCGTCACTGAAAGGAGAACTGCTTCAAGTATTGAGCACAGGGCAGAGACGGCCAAAGAAATTCCAACGATCCACAAGAGAGTACTCATGAAGGATTATGGAAACATATATGGTAGTCAGGCAAGGGGCAGCTGTCTCGCCGGACTAATTATTACTGCCATGCTCTAGATGGTTACACTTTATCAATTATTTTACAATGGTGGGCAAATATCGTTAGAATTGATTAACCTCGTATGCTAGAGTTGGGATATTTCAGTTTCTTACTTAAGGAATGGTTGAGGGATTTATGAAGCTCACAAGAGATTTATTAAGGCGTTGGTTTTTAGCCGGCTTACTTGTTCTGACGGTTGGTGCCGGCAAGGTGGAAGGACAGAGTTCTGTGACCACTCCCCAAGAGCAATTCGGTCATGAATTTGGTGCAGATTACGTTCTCCCAAACTATAGTGATCTTTACGCGTATTGGCAGAAATTAGCAGCAGAATCTGACCGGATGTCAGTTGAAGATATAGGGTATACTGAGGAAGGAAAGCCACAGGTCATGGCTGTCATCACAGCACCTGAAAATCATCAAAATCTGGAAAAATACAGGGAGATTTCAAAGAAATTAGCGAAAGCAGAAGGCATCACCGAGGAAGAAGCTTACAGGCTCTCGACTGAAGGAAAAGCTGTGGTGTGGATTGATGGAGGGTTGCATGCGACTGAAGTATTAGGCTCTGCTCAACTGATGGAAATGGTTTATAGGTTGGTCAGCTACAATGATATTGAAACCATGCGAATTCTTAAGGATGTGATAATTCTTGCCGTACAGGTGAATCCTGATGGAATGGAGTTGGTCTCGGACTGGTATATGAGAGAATCCGATCCTCTCAAGAGGAGCACTAGTTCTGTTCCCGTTCTGTATCAAAAATATGCGGGCCATGACAACAACAGAGATTTTTATATGGCAGCACTGTCTGAGACTACTAATATAAACAGAATACTTTACCGTGAATGGTTCCCGCAGATAGTCTATAATCATCATCAAACTGGTCCTACTGGAACGATAATGTTTGCGCCACCATTTAGAGATCCTCCCAACCACAATTTGGACCCATTGATCATCACTGGACTTGATGGTGTGGGAGCGGCAATGCACGGTCGATTTGTTAAGGAGGGGAAAGGTGGCACTACGATGAGATCTGGATCGAGTTACTCCACGTGGTGGAATGGTGGCCTGAGGACTACACCTTATTTCAAGAATATGATCGGATTATTGACT
>JAPKDG010000093.1 GCA_028822645.1 Longimicrobiales bacterium
CATCCGATAAGTGCCGTATACTGAATAGACACACCTAGAGGAGGAGCTATGAGCAGTGGAGCAAAAGGAGGGTGGACAGCTATACTAATTCTCTTGTCCATTATTGGATTCTTTTCATGGTTATTTCGGAATGGACCCATATTCTGAACTCAGGAAATAACACCCTAACTGGCAATCAGTAGATAGTTCTGTATTGATATCACATCAGCACTAGCAGTACCAGATAGGTCTTAAGCTTTTTCTGTTTCAGGTGATACACTCGCTATATGGATTTACGAACCTTGTGTTAGGGGTAATAAATAGTTCAGTATTTGAAAAAGGTTAAGGTGCCATGGAATGGCATAATGTGTAACAATAGCCCCCATAAACTATTACCTCGCATCTCATAACTACTTATATAGCAAGAATATATAAATTGTACCTCAGAATATTATAAGATAGCGTCAGAACTTTCCTCTTCACTAGCCGACAGAAAGCCCAGATGCTTGGCTATGAACTCTATACTACGATTCGTTTCCCTTTTCGGATCGCCCTCGGGTAGAGTCTTTTCCATTGACTCAACAATGGAAGAAATCGGCTCTCCAAACATTCTCCGCACCAACATTTCTTCATGCCTACTGCCTGCCTTTATACCTGTACCCTTGAGTTTCATCTTCGGACGCAAAGTCACATCAGACGATGTCTCCATGCCCCACAAAAGATAGGTATCAACCATTTCTAATACGCGGCTTATGTAAACCTTACGGCTTTCCTCAGGCGTCCTGAAAGTTTGGATATCTATCTCTTCCATGTCTCCTCCCTCGTCTATACGCCACAGGCCCTTGATTAGGTATGTCTCCAGATCCTGAGAAGCCTTTATTATGAAGTCCGTATCTTCCGATATTGGTTCGTCAATTTCTGATGGCTCACCAGCGACAAATTCTTCTAAATGCGGACTAATGCCCCCCTGTAGGCAACTATGAGCCAAATCTACACAAGCGCTCAGGAACCATGGCTCTATCATAGTGCGGCTGAACCCGGCATCATCCTTCAGTTCAGTCTTCTGGCATAGGCATACTTCCAGTTTATCCCACTTGATATGCTCAGAATACCAATGCCTGTAGACATCAATTTCATCCTTAGAATTTATATCTTCTGAATGCTGCAGGGCCAAAGAACCGAGACCGCCCTTGTATTCTTTTGGCATTGGCAGGTCTCCCCTCAGCACCATAATGCCCATTAAAGCTCTTAGGAGGGTCAGAGTTTCCTGTAAACGATATTCCAACATCGCATTCAAGAACCGATTGCACGACTCCACATACTTCTTGTCAGGCTCCCCATAATCCTCTGTATATTTTTTCCAGAGATAGTCGCTCCATCTCTCAGGTTTTCCTTTCCGTTCAGACATTAAGAGTTACTCCTAGTTGTTTCAGAGTTGGGGAATTTTTCAAACATCGTCTCCTCAAAACCCAGTTGGATCAGAGTAAGCAATTTTTCGACAATCAGGACACATCGTTTACGGATGTCTTCCTCTCCATACATATATGCTTGCTCGGTGACATTTTTAGGTTTACTACCCTTGAAGATAGTCACGTTGTCCACGGTCTCACCCGCAATTTGTAACCATATCGCTACTGTCCTTCTGAGGTCATGGATATGTACGGGACCCTCCTTAAGGCACCTAGGCATCCTAGGATCATCAGCTATACCCATGTCCCATCTGTACCAGCCCGTCCGAGTCCCAAGGTCTCCATCAGACCTTGGCTTTTCGCTGGGAAAGATCGGGCCCGTCCTAAACTTCATATGCTTTTCTTCCAGGCTACCTAGAAGCTGGTAGGCTGTATCGCACAAATGAATCTTATATGCGTTCTTCTTGCCACCTTTTGGATTAGTATTTTTGAGAGTTCGTTCCCCAGTATCCACATCTTCCCAGCGGGATTTCCTTAACTCAGAGTTACGAAATCCAGTCAGCAAATAGAGTTTAGCTACAGTTTTGTAGTTGAGCCCAGCATTCGTGTGATCTTCAAGCATATCGAAGAGTTGTGTGGCTTCACTCTTCCTGTACTCCAACACTCTATTCCTAGCTATTTGCTCCACCCTATACTGACTCTTTTGTCCCCTGCTCCTCTCCAGAACAAATGGATTTCGCATTTTCGATGGAACTTTCTCGCCGTCTATCGCCCAATTGTAAAGACCAGCGCCAAAAATCCTCGACTGCTCCGCTTGAGCAGGAGTCTCCTTGTTGATCTTTAGAAACAATTTTTTTGCGTGGTCTATTGTAAGTTCTTCAGCTAATGAAGATCCACAGGCATCTGCCAGGAGACGAGCATGCCGTCGACTATTCATAGTGTAGTTAGGACTCCACACAGATATTTTCTCATCAAGATATTGGTCCACTAATTGCTTCACGGTTGGTCGTGCTCGTCTCTCTTGGGTTTTATGTTTCTTGATCTGATTGGGATCAGTACCGTTTTCGTAGTATTCTCTGCGAATGACCATAGATTTTTCTCTGGCTTGCCGCAGTGTCCATTCACCCCATGCACCTATTCGATAATATTTTCTGTTTATAGATGGCCCATAGCTAAGATAGAATACCTTATTAGAATTACCGCTAGCCTTGGGTGGGTAAATCCTGACATGAAGGCCCTGCACAGCATCATCGTTATGAATCTGCCTATCGGGTATCAAACCGCTATTAGTGCATTTTGACTTGTCCCA
>JAPKDG010000053.1 GCA_028822645.1 Longimicrobiales bacterium
ATGCCCCGCGATGGACTCGAACCATCAACCTACTGATTAAGAGTCAGTTGCTCTACCAATTGAGCTAGCGGGGCAATACATGCTTAGAAAGCCGCGATATCCGTAATCGCCTGACCCAGAATCAGGGCATGCACATCGTGAGTGCCTTCGTAAGTATACACCGACTCTAGGTTCGCCATATGCCGCATGGAATGGTACTCCACTAAAATACCATTTCCCCCCAACAGCCTCCTGGATTCCCTTGCGATATCACAAGCCATATCACAATTAGCTCGCTTCGCCAGCGAAACTTGTTGAGGTGTCATCTTTCCTTCGTCTTTGAGTCTTCCCAGTTGGAGACAGAGCAACTGACCTTGTGTAATCTTAGTCAGCATGTCAGCTAATCTCACCTGCTGGATCTGCTTTCCTCCAATTGGCCCACCAAACATCACCCTCTGCTTCGAATAACTTCTGGCCTCATCAAAACAAGCCATCGCAGCACCAACAGTGCCATAAGCTATTCCGAACCTGGCCTGAGTCAGACAACTGAGCGCACTCTTGAGGCCATCGGATTCTGGCAGCAATGCATTGTCCGGAACATGCACATCCTCCATATACAACTCACTAGTGTCAGAGGCGAGTAGTGACAATTTTCCTTTCTGATCACGAGCTGAAAACCCCTTAGTATCCGTAGGAACAAGAAACCCCCTTATTCCCTTAGTATCACCGATTTCATTAATTTGTGCCCAGACCACAGCGACATCAGCCATTGAGCCATTTGTAATCCACATTTTAGTCCCGTTAAGAACCCAACCATCATTCACTTTCTTAGCGGTAGTGATCATACCCGCTGGATTGGAGCCATAGTCGGGTTCAGTAAGACCGAAGCAACCTATTTTGTCGGCCGACGCTAACGCCGGGAGCCATTCCTTTTTCTGCTCTTCACTACCAAATGCATAAATCGGATACATGACCAATGCACCCTGCACAGAAGAAAAGGATCGAATACCAGAATCGCCTCGTTCCAATTCCTGATTGATTAGTCCGTAGGCTACATTGTTGAGTCCAGCACAACCATACTCCTCGGGAAGATTAGCACCCAACAGGCCAAGCTCTCCTAATTCTGGAATGATTTCTTTTGGAAAGCGTCTTTCTATATAGGCCTTTCCGATAATGGGCATCAATCTGTCTTCGACCCAGTCGCGAACCATATCTCTGATCATCCGCTCCTCTTCACTTAGGAGCGAATCCACATCATAGAAATCTACACCCTCAAATTTCCCAGCCATATGATTACCTCGCACTCCATTTTAAGATTTAATCAGACAAGAAACTTAGTAAGACTCTTCTTTTGAAGAAACGGCTTGAATTTGAGACGAATTCTTCATGCGGATCACTCCGTAAAGAACTTCCCGCGTCACTCGAGCACTCACGTACATAGCAGCCAAGACGATGCCAGCCCACCCACCGATCAGCATATTCGAAGGTTGCACGACAATCCAAATCCACAAACCCAAAGCTATCGCAATAACTAGACCTATTATCCAGCCCCAGGATTTAGCCAGGCTGCCGACTGAACTCACACAATCCTTGCACCATAGTAATCGATCCAAGTCACTGCGATCGTTGGTGTCACCACAACGAGTGCAATTGACTTCATCAATCTCCCTGAGCATCCATTTCATACTGCGCCTCCACTACCCGATTTTACTGAAAACGTCTGCCTTAAAATAGAGCTCTTATTCAAGATCAACTGACAAACTCGTCGCTATATCCATAATCAGTATGAGATTCGCCCCATGTAACTAGATCTTCTAGAAATACTGGCCTGTTAGATCCATCTCTCCGAGCTTTCCCAGCAATATTAAGGGCTCTTTGCCAGGTGATAGTATTGAGTTTATCCCTATGGAGAAGAGCTCGAGCTACCTCTGAGTTACTACGACTAGTACGAGTAATCACCCGCACCCCTGCTACACCCGGAAATTGTTGAAAAATAGACTCCGTTTCTGTCGTAAAGAGGTAGATATAAGGACCAACCTTAGCCCACAGAGTTCCACCTCTCCGAATTTGATAGAGCGGTTGATCTACGACCACCTCTACCACATTTCCATTCACACTGGCCGTGACACTTGGAGAAGCTGCAAAGACACCAGACACTTCGTTGTTGGTAGGGAGAGCTAGGTCTGCTTGAGCACAACCAAGTGCATAGAACCCTAAAGCCATGCACAAAAATCCACTAGCCAACAGGTTCATAGGCGAATGCCTATTTCTCTTGAATATATTGCAATTTATTTCCACTAACCCCCCACTTAGTTCCGCTCACCTTAGCTTCTATTCCTCTTCGTCCGATTCCAGGGTCAAAGCCACAGAATTAATACAATAACGAAGTCCCGTAGGAGCAGGACCATCTTCAAACACATGCCCGAGGTGGCCATCACATGAACTACATAAGACTTCGACTCTTTTCATAAACAAACTCGTGTCATCCTCGGTATTGATAGCCTCTGGCTCTGTCACATCGTAAAAACTAGGCCAACCACAGCCCGTATCGAATTTCTCGTCTGAGCTAAAAAGTTTCTGGCCACAGCCAGCACATAAGTAGCGACCAGATACCTTTGTCTGGTAATATTGACCCGTGAAAGGCCGTTCTGTTCCCTTTTTTCTTAAAACTTCGAATTGTTCGGGAGTCAATAAATCTTTCCATTGTCCATCGGTTTTCTTGCTCATTCCGATTGTTTTCCTCTGTGTCTCTATGGGCCTAACTAGCAATAAATTTAACCAAACACAGAAGAACTTCCCACCCGAAGAAATCCTTGGCCTTGATCTCGAGTAACGCAACTGATTTCTTATTTAGTTGGATTGATACTCCCACTTAAACACTAAAGGTTCGTTATGAGCAATTCTTCTGTTCGTCATATTCCTTGGGACAGCATCCCTATAGAGGAACTCAATCCTCTGTTGAGCCGGAGGCTGATCACTGGAGAAAAAGGAATGCTAGCCCATGTATACCTCAAGAAAGGGGCTGTGGTTCCGCTACACTCCCACGAGAACGAACAATTCACCTATATCCTTGAAGGAGCCCTTAAGTTCTTGATCGGAGAAGATAAATCTGAGGAAATTATTGTTCGCGTTGGTGAGGTACTTCACTTACCATCGAACGTACCCCATGAAGCTCAAGCTATTGAGGACACACTGGACTTAGATATCTTCGTACCTCCAAGAGCAGACTGGCTCTCAGGTTCGGACAATTACTTACGGGAGAAATAAGAATGGATTTGGGAATCAAAGGTAAAAACGCTCTTGTCGCCGCTTCCAGCAAAGGCCTAGGAAGAGCTGTAGCAGAAGAACTCGCTGCGGAAGGGGCTAATCTCGTCATGTGCGCACGATCGGCCGACGCTCTAGACCAAGCTAGCAGGGAGATCGCCGCAAGCACGGGAGTGAAAGTCCTAGCCGTACCAACTGACTTGACCGACTCTACTGCTCTTGCACATCTCCTGGAAAGGACGCAAGCAGAAATCGGGGATATCGATATTTTGGTCACAAACACCGGCGGACCTCCTCCTGGGCCTTTCGAAAGCCATTCTCCAGATGCCTGGGCCCAAGCAGTTGATCAAAACCTGTACAGTGTGTTAAACCTTACCCGTGGCTTACTGCCGGCTATGTTGGATTCAGGCTGGGGTCGTATCGTCAATATCACTTCGGTAGCGGTCAAGGAACCCGTAGACGGATTGATCCTATCGAACAGCATCAGGGCCGCTGTGACTGGTTTCGCAAAAACCTTGGCCAACGAAGTGGCAGGAGCAGGAGTAACTGTAAATAACGTCATGCCGGGATTCACAATGACTGACCGCTTGAAGAGCCTCGCGAAAAGCCGTTCGGACCAATCAACCGCAACTGTGGAAGAAGTATTTACCGGGATGGCCCAAACAATCCCAATGCGTCGGATAGGAACTCCCCGTGAGTTTGCTGCTCTAGTAGGGTTCCTCGCATCCGAGCGAGCGAGCTATATTACTGGAGTATCTATTCCAGTAGATGGTGGAGTGGTGAAAGGCCTTATCTAAAATTTTTGTCAAAATGTGTGAGCGGAGAAGAGAGACATGGCAGGCAAACTAGAAGCTACTGAATGGATCTGGAAAGACGGAGAATTCGTTAAGTGGGAAGACGCTACTGTTCATATCTTGAGCTTAGCTGTCCAATTCGGCGTCTCTCAATTCGAAGGAATACGTTGCTACAATACCCCTGAGGGTCCTTGTATTTTTCGCCTAGACGCTCATATACAGAGACTCATGAACTCCTGTAAGATCTACCGGATGGAGCCTGATCACTCTTTTGAAGCTATCTCCGAAGCCTCCCGTGCTGTCGTGGAGAAAAACAATCTAAAAAACTGTTACATCCGACCTATGGTCTACCGGGGTTACGGTGCCGCAGGGCTGAACCCACAGAATAGCCCTATTGAAACTACAATACCCACATGGCCTTGGGCAGCATATTTAGGTGAAGGAGCCCTCGAAGAGGGTGTAGACGTAGGGGTGTCGTCCTGGAATCGTCCAGCCCCAAACACGTTCCCATCCACAGCTAAGACTGGTGGACATTATACCAATTCGGTCCTAGTGAAGATGGAAGCCCAAGCGAATGGATATGCAGAGGGGGTAGTTCTAGGACCAGAAGGAAGATTGAGTGAAGGTGGAGGCCAGAACATTTTCCTTGTAGACCGCGGAACACTAGTGACACCTCAGCTGGATGGAACCCTACTGCCAGGAATCACCCGGGATGCTGTCTTTACCTTAGGTGCCGAACTGGGATTAACAGTCAAGCAGCAGCCCGTAGCACGTGAGAACCTTTACACCGCCCAAGAGCTATTCTTCTGCGGTACTGCAAGTGAAATTACTCCCATACGAAGTGTCGATCGCATCTCCGTGGGAGATGGTTCCGTAGGACCTATAACTCGAAAAATTCAAAAACGCTTCATGGATATAGTTACCGGACAAGTAGAAGACACCCACGGCTGGCTAACTCCAACAGGATCTTAGCCTAAAAATCTTGTAAGACGATCTATGGGGGTTACTCGATTCTTCCCATAAAGATGTGCTTCGGGCGGTTAAGACCCTGAGCCGTCCCTTTGTTTATCGAAGACTCGGGCACGCACCTCTCTGATTATTTCAGGACCTATTCTGCAGCATCCTCCAATAACCTGAGCACCATTTTTGTGCCACGACTCAGCCATCTCAACCCAATCTCCTCTGTAACCAGATCCTGTCCATTTTTTTCTCTTAGCATTCCAAGATTCTCCAGAATTTGGATATGCCAGAACCAACTTGTCCGTTCTCATCCGGATCCGAGTGACAAGTTCATTAACAAACCTCGGGGCGGTACAATTGATACCAATTCCAGCCAACCGTTCAGTATTTTCGCAGAGCTCTACAGCAACCTCAATTGGCGTGCCGTCTCTCAGGTGGCCACCATCTCTACAACTAAAGCTCATCCATCCCCATGTCTCTGATGTTTTATCCAACAAGCCTAAAAGAACCTTTGCCTCATCGAGTGACGGAATCGTCTCAAACGCCACCAAATCTGTCCTAGAATTCGCGAGAACCTTGAATCGACGCTCATGAAAATCAACTAACTCTTTTTGGTCGATACCGTACCGACCGTGGTACTCTGAGCCATCAGCGAGAAAAGCGCCATAAGGGCCTACACTCGCTGCGACAAGTGGACGCATTCTACCACTCGACTTAACTGTATCTGACAAAAATTCGTGGACCGCCTCCCGAGCGAGAGTGACTGAATGACCCAACAATTCGTCGACAGCGAGCGGGGTCAATCCAAAACGGGAAAAGCCGTCATAGCTCGCTTGGTAGGTCGCAGTAGTGATACAGTCAGCACCAGCATCCAAGAATGATCTATGTGCACGACGCACTTCGTCAGGTGAATCGATGAGCATCTTCGCCGACCACAGATGGGGGTCCAGTTTGTGCCCATTTTCTTCGAGCAAAGTTGCTAGACCTCCGTCCAATATTACAACACCCTGATATTCGACAATTTCCTGAAGAGGATTCGCCATTAACTTCGCAATCCCACGATTAGACCTTCTCAGACCTCTATTTTCTTAGTGCCCCGACGCTCCTGAATCCGCTCCGCGAGGATCAGCAGCTCCCAAACGATCTCCCGTCTTAGGGTCTACCATGATGGAGTGGGCTCGACCTTGTCCCCTCCCTAACGTGACCTCATGGCCCATGGCTCGAAGTGTAGCCAGGATCTCATCCGTAGCTCCCTCCTCTTCGATACGAACCGAACCCGGTAGCCATTGGTGATGAATACGAGGAGCATTGACCGCTTCCTGTATCCCGTGATCGAAGTCGACAATATTCAGAATCAACTGCAGCACTGTATTGATAATCGTTCTGCCTCCTGGACTTCCTACAACAGCCACAAGCTCACCGTCTTTAGCGACGATACTAGGAGTCATACTGGAAAGCATGCGTTGCTCTGGGCGTGCCAAATTCGGGTTGGTCCCGATCAAGCCCCTGTCTGTAGTAATACCTGGTCCGGCATTGAAATCACCCATTTCATTATTGAGCAGAAATCCTGCGCCAGGAACAGTGATAGCAGATCCATACCCTGCTTCTAAGGTGTAAGTCACCGAAACTGCCATACCTTGAGCGTCTACTACTGAATAATGAGTTGTCTCTGGACTTTCGTAGCCCACGGCAACATCGGAGGCTGTGGAAACACTCGCTGCCCGTGGATTTATATCTGCCCGCAACTCTGCCCCGTATTCCTTACTGGTAAGTCGATGAAGCGGCACATCCGTAAAGTCCTGGTCAGCCAGGTAGGTAGCACGATCTCTGTAAGCCCGCCTCATCGCTTCTGTTAGGTGGTGAATATAGTCCGCTGAATTGTGGCCCATACCTCTGAGATCGAAACCTTCCAAAATATTAAGCATTTGGACAATGGCGATGCCGCCACTCGAAGGTGGAGGCATGGAGATAATATCGTATCCTCTGTAACTACCGTGCACCGGAGTACGCTCGCGAGCCTGATAGCGTTGAAGATCTTCCATCGTAATCATACCGCCCCCGCGCTCCATCTCAGCGACCAAAAGTCTTGCGGTCTCCCCGGAGTAAAACCCATCGTGTCCGTCAGACGCAATCCGGCCCAAGGAACGTGCAAGATCTGGTTGTTTGAGGATCTCTCCTTCGTCGTACGCCTCAGTTCCGTTTTTTGCAAAAGAAGTCATCGTCCCCGTGTGCCGACTGCCCCTACCTTCGATCAGTCGCTTTAGACCGCCAGACAGGCTTTCGCTAAGAGGAAAACCGTCTCTAGCCAACCCAATCGCCGGATCCACTAAACTCGACCATTCTCCATGACCGTATAGTTGGTGGGCCTTCCAAAAACCAGCCACAGTCCCCGGAACTCCTACAGCCCAATGGCTTTGATGGTGCTTCTGAGAAGAATATTCCCCATCCTCAAGCCACATTTCCGGGAAAGATGCTAAAGGCGCCTTCTCTCGGAAATCAATCGTGGTCGTAGCTCCACTCGGAAAACGGACTACCATAAATCCGCCACCCCCGATATTTCCGTTCGATGGACTCGTGACCGCCAGTGCAAAACCCGTAGCTATCGCTGCATCAATTGCATTTCCGCCAGCCCTCAAAACCTCAGCCCCTGCCTCACTGGCAAGCTTAGTGGCGGAGACAACCATCCCATGTGGGGCCCGAACGGCAGAACCATTCTGTTGACTCCTGGCCTCAACAGCTGAAGACAATAGCCCCTCTGGCCCTACAGCACCTGTACTCCATCCACCGAAAACAAGCAAACCCAAAGCGCCAAGAACCAAAAAGATATTTCTTCGTCCAGTCATGCTAAATCTCCTCCAAATCTTTAACTATTTATAAGTCACAAGGACATCTCGCGATTTTTCGCAATTGTCCTGGGAACACTCAAATCAATTTGATCTATCTATGACAGTAGCTTCTACTCCTCTCTGGCACAAAAATAATCGGGAACCAACCTAGAACGCAGTCGAACTCTAGTGGTTACTCCAAAATCTCAGGTTCACCCCAGCCCAAGTCGGATAATGGAGCCTTAATATTCTCGGCGTCACCCACTACTACAATTGTCATCTCTTCAGGTCGGATACATCGTGACACCGCCTGTCGCACATGTTCTCCTGTCACCATTCGCACTTTCTCCCGATGGGACTGGTAGTAGTCATCAGGCAGCCCATAGACCAATGTATTTACTACATGAGAGGCAATATGGTCGGTTGTTTCAAACCTCAGGGGGAATACTCCAGCTATATAATCTCTCGACGATTCCATTTCTTCTTCAGTAGGGCCCTCCGAAACAAACTTCTCTACCTCAAAAACCGCCTCCCTGACAGCATCGGCTGTTACGTCTGTGCCCACCGCTGCTGAGACACCCCAAGGTCCAGCTCCCCGTCTAAACTGAAAAGACGAGCGCACCCCGTAAGTAAAACCGTTCTTCTCGCGTAAATTAGCATTTAACCGACTTGTGAAAGCTCCACCCAAAATTGTATTGGCAATCATCAAAGGAAAATAATCTGCACTCTCTCGATCTTGTCCCACATGACCGATACGAATCTCAGACTGTACAGATCCTGGTCGGTCGACTAAGAACATCTTTCTGTGGTTCTGGACAGGCTCCTCTGTTGGGTGCGAACGGCGGTCTGCTATGCCTTTCCAATCTGAAAAATACTTTGAGGATAAATCTTTGATTTCTGACATATCCACATCACCTACCACCACCAATCCGGATCCTCCAGGGACATACCGTTCTTTCCAAAAGTCCGTTACCCGATCAGAATTTATCATAGATAGAGATTCCTCCGTACCTCCCAAGGGCCTTCCGTAATGCGTATCCCCATATACCGCCTTCCGAATACACTGGGTTGCAACACTCCCCGGATTCATCTTTCTCTGTTCAATCAAGGCCAGTTCTTGGCTGACAAACCTACTGACCTCATCGGCTGGAAAAAGAGGATTGAGGACCACCTCAGCCAATATTCCCAGAACCACATCCAATCGAATCGCTAAACAAGACAAAGAAACGGTCGTGCAATCCCAGTCGGTATCGATCGAAAGTCCCGTCCCATTATTCTCCAGTTGGGCAGCTAGCTCACTCCCCGGCCATCTCGTGGTGCCACCTTCCAACGAATCTCCAGTCAGGACAGCCAGTCCCGCCCTGTCTGCACCCAATACATCTTCTCCAGCGTCCAAAACCAAACTGACGGTAACAACAGGAACTTGTGGAGATCGGGCTACCTTAATCTTCAATCCGTTGTCCAAGCTCTCCGCTATCACTGACGGAGCCTTGAAATCTCTTATCGGTCCCGACTCAGGAGCCAAGCTACGATCTCGATCGGTCATGACTCACCACCGGGCATATAGGTTAGGACGGCACGGTTGTTTTCACCTAGAAACTCTGCCGAGAAATTTTCTACTTCTCTGGAGGAAACCGAACATAAACGTTCGACTTCACTGTTGAGACGATCTGGATCATCGAAAGTCTGAGTGAACATGGAAAGCAGGTCAGCCCTCTCACCCACTTGCTCTACCTGCCTAATAAAACTTGTCTCTGTGAGTGCGATCACCTTGCTGATCTCTTCATCTCTCACAGAACCCATCTTCTCTATCTCGTCAGACAAGGCATTTTCTAAATTATCAACCGATCCGTCTGGAAGGCCCGTAGCCCATACCATCAGCATCCCAGCCCCTGTAGTCAGAGGGAAAACAAAACTGGCCACATCCTTGGCGATCCTCTGTTTCCTGACAAGTGAATCGTAGAGCCTAGAGCTGCGTCCAGAGCCTAGTATTGAAGAGGCAACATCCGCGGGATAGAACCCCTGCTCGGTGTACGGAGGTATCCGAAAGGCCATGATGACCCTGGGCAAAGGAACCTCTCCGTCCAAGTGCTCTCTTTTTGTTTCTCCGATTAATTGTCCCAACTCTAGCTCCCCGGGTATTTCAGGGATCTCGTTACCTTTAGGGATATCGGCAAAATGCTTCTTGATAAATTCGAGTCCGTTAGTCGGATCAAAGTCTCCACATATTGTCAGCACTGCATTGTTCGGCACGTAGTAAGTCTTAAAAAAATCAGAAACATCCTCCAGGGTAGAGCCTTCTATATCTTCCATAGATCCAATTACTGTATGGTGATACGGATGCGATTCGGGATACACCATCGCCTGGATTTTTTCGCCCCAGTCTCCATAGGGCTGATTGTCATAACGTTGACGTTTTTCGTTCATGACTACATTTCGTTGATTGTCGAGTTTCTCTTGAGTGATCGCTGGGAGCATCCAACCCATTCGGTCTGACTCTAACCACAAGGCCAGTTCAAGATGGTGTGAGGGTAGGGTCTCAAAATAATTGGTTCGATCAAACCAAGTCGAAGCATTCATAGATCCGCCCGCCCTCTCAACTAATTCCCAATGAACGCCTTTAGGTATATTTAAAGATCCTTCAAACATCATGTGTTCGAAAAGGTGCGCGAAACCTGTCTTGCCAAGGCGTTCATTCCTCGAGCCGACTCCATACCACAGATTGACCGCTACAATAGGTGTACTGGAATCAGGCGAAAGATTAACACGCAAACCATTATCCAGTGTGATCTGTTCTACTGGAATTATTGACATCAAGCCCCGTACTTGTTTAAGCGAAGAGAGTGAGCTAGCACCAGGGGCATCAAATCGATGCCGTGAAGAACTCCCAGGTCACCGCCTCTACAACTGGTTTCTCCAAAAGCATCCGAAGATGGACGTGCCCATTTAGAATGAATCATGGTGGGTACGTGATGCCACGAATGTTCTCCTAGCAATGTAGGAGTCGAATGGTCTCCTGTGACGACTAATACATCCGGGTTCAGGTTCAGTATCCTCGGTATCATCGAATCTATCTCTTCAATAGCGGCCATTTTACCTTCAAAATCTTCATCGTGGCCGCTGGTATCAGTGTCTTTGAAATGAAGGAAATAAAAATCATGGGAACCGAAGTTATTCTCCAGTGTTTCGATCGTCTGCTCATTCGATAACGGAGGAGTAGCTATTTCCATGCCCACCAATCTAGCTACCCCGCGGTACATCGGATATTTAGCCACTGCCAACGCATTCAGCCCGTAGCGTTCTGGAAAGCTCGAATAATTCGGATGGGCTCCAAACCCACGAACCAGAAATGCATTGGCCACAGACTCGTCCGCAAGAATGTTGTCCACCTGCTCGAGCAGGATCTTCACCACGTTGGCCGTACGCACAGAATGCTCGTTCGATGCATCTGGTTCTATCATCTTCAGGCCAACTAGTTGTGGGTCGGTTTCTGCCACATCCACCCCCAAGCCGTCGCCTCTCATGATCAGCACAGCACGATGTTCTTTCTCGTGAATCAGTGTGATATCGATTCCGTCAATATTTTTGACAGCACCAGATACTTTTTCGACAACCCTCCTGCCTTCATCATCAGAAATTCTTCCTGCCCTGCGATCTAGCACGATTCGATCACTATCGACCGTTGCCAAGTTAATCCGAGCAGCGACATCTCCAGGTTCCAGGTCAAAGCCCACGCCCAAAGCGCTCAGGACGCCACGACCGACAATATTGGCGACTGGATCATAGCCAAAAAGAGCGAGATGACCTGGGCCACTACCGGGAGTGATTCCGGAACCAACTGGCAGCAATGATCCCAAAGAACTTCGGCAGGCTAGTCCATCAAGATTCGGTGTACTGGCAGATTCCAACTCGGTGAGCCCGGTCTTTGGATCAGGCAAGCCACCCAAGCCATCCATGACCACAAACACAATCGTGCCACCACCCTCACCACGGAAAACAAGATCTTGGAGTGGAGCAATCGAGCTCATAATTCAATCCGATTGAAGTGGATA
>JAPKDG010000094.1 GCA_028822645.1 Longimicrobiales bacterium
GATAAGGGAGAATTGAAGTCTCGCTGCCCATTAACTCCACCATATCTTGAGTGATTCCAGATGGATACATATAAAACAAGCGTAGCCAAGGTATATCCGTGTCTTGTACTAGAGCACTTAATAATTCGGGTAGAAGAGGAGCATCTGGATTTGTTCTCTTAAGGTCTCTTCCATACCAAGTTGTATCCTGTGAAATAATGTTAACTTCCCGGACTCCTATGCGAGAGAGACCTTGGGCTTCTAGGACCAAATCTTTTAAAGGTGCAGATCTGTGCAATCCCCGAAAACTAGGAATAGCGCAAAAGGCACAGGTATGATCACAACCTTCACTGATTTTGAGGAAAGAAGTATGCGGGGTCTCATTCTCTAGTATTCTTAGAGGACGTTCCATTATCGGTATATCCTTCAAGTCCACTTCCAGGATTCCCCTACTACGAAGTTCTGGAATCAAGGATGCCATCTCAGTTAAACCGAGAAACAAATCTACCTCTGGGATCTCTTTCTTTAGTTCAAGCTTATAGCGTTCAACCATACACCCGACAACGACCAGAGCCTTCACGGATCCTCTTTCTCTTAATTCAGAAGCTTGCAAAATGGTCTCGAGGGATTGTTCTTTTGCAGATTGGATAAAGCCACAAGTGTTGACCAATACCACGTCAGCTCCTTCTATCTCAGAAGAAACCCGCGCCCCATTAGCCACTAAGGTTGCTAGAATTTTTTCGGAGTCGACGGTATTTTTGTCACAGCCCAAAGTTATCAATGCAATCTTAGGTCCCTGTGCAGGTCCGACCGGGCTCAAAGAAACACTCGCTTCAGGAGTATCGCGTGGAACTCCAGGTCGCACGGGATCTAACGTTAATGGAAAAACAGGGAGATCTCTTCTAGTCATCTGATTATTACCCTGGTGCCCTCGGGAGGAACGAAGCGAAACTCTTCATCTGAAAGTTCCATATTCAAATGAATATCCGTAAGCCTGATTTTTCTTATAGACTCATTTGAATCATGAATCTCAAGGCTGACAATAAGTTCAGTCACTCGGTCTATCCAAACAACCACGGACCGAAACCCTTGAGGCTCTTTTGGTTCCATAAAAATCCTATGAGTCTGTTGAGCGTCAATCTCCTCAAGGCCCTGGTAAACAGCCTTAAATCTAGACCTAGAATCAGTTAAAAGATTCTTATAAAAATTGAAGCGGTTATCCGAATTCAACCCTAAAAATCTCAGAGCTTGCTGTCCGTCAACACTTGGGTAAAATGTCCAGACAGATTCTCCGTCTACAACGATAAGATCACCAGCGGGTTCATCGAAACGCATCGAAAATTCATTTGGCTGACGTTGACACATCTTTCCCTGCCCAGTACGGACTTGATTGAGAAGAGTGACTTCAATCACTTGGATGAATTGTGCACAAAATGTGTGCACTTGAGAATAGTTCTCACTGGCTTCTTCAAGTACCGCATAGGCTTTCGAATCCTGAGCGCTGGACGTTCCCACTATGAGCTGCGACAGTGCAACAGTGATAAACCAACGCCTCATGAAAGCACCGGCTCTATACCTAAATTCGCTAGGATTTGACCAGGGATTTCCTCGTTATTCATTGTCGAATGCCCTGGTCGCCACAGATAGCGTCCAGCTGGTCCATCCCTACAAGGATTTCCCTCCCTTTGGAACCCTCTGGAGGACCCAGAACTCCAGCATCGTGCAGCTGGTCAACAATCCTGGCAGCTCTTCCATATCCTATCTTCAGTCTACGCTGCAGCAATGACGTAGAGCCTTGGTCCTGTACAATACAAACTTCAGCGGCGGCCCTAAAAAGTTCATCCCAGTCAGAGGTCTCACCTTCTAAAGCATTCGAACCAATAGCGTCGTCAATTTCATTCCTACGCTGTTCTTCCAAAATATCAGATTCATCTTCAGGTCGTGCCATCAGTGCATTGCCCCGGTCCCTTTGCTCTACATACCAGCTCATGATGCTGTCTATCTCACCCGTAGAAATATAAGCCCCCTGAATCCTAACAGGTTCATTGGCACCCGGCGGGAGAAAAAGCATATCCCCATTACCTAATAGGGTTTCAGCTCCGTTTTGGTCTAGGATGGTCCTAGAATCGACCTTGGACGCCACCCTAAAAGCAATTCTAGATGGAAAATTTGCTTTGATTAAACCTGTGATAACGTTCACGCTCGGTCTCTGCGTCGCAACTATTAAATGTATCCCGATCGCTCTAGCTTTTTGTGCAAGAGTGATCAGCGGTTTCTCTATATCATTTTTAACTGTCATCATAAGGTCAGCCAATTCATCGATCACCACCACTATATAGGTGAGGACTCTCCCTTTATATTCGCTCTGCTCATAAGGAACAATCTGCTCATAAGAGTCATACCCGTTAAGCTCGACCTCGGCCTCTTCAAGCCTCTGATTAAATTCACCAATGGATCTAACTCCATTCAGGCTCAACAGTTTATATCTGCGCTCCATCTCTATCACTGCCCACTTGAGAGCCCTCGCAGCTTTATTAGGATCAGTCACTACACTCCTGCGAAGATGTGGGAGTGCTTTATATGCAGAAAGTTCCACCATCTTGGG
>JAPKDG010000016.1 GCA_028822645.1 Longimicrobiales bacterium
CACATAGTCCGACAAGGGGAAACTGTAGCCGGAGCTATCCTCGAACGTATTACCCGGATCCAAGAAAATGAAAAAAACACCAGTTCGACACATCGAGTTTTGTCGTGGAACCTAAAAATGCTCGATATAGCTGGCATGTTGGATACTCTCCATAAGCACCACATAGAGCTTGTTGTTCCTCATGACCTCCACGATGGTACATGCAGAGCTGAAGCTTCCAGTATATCTATAGGAATAACAGGGGTAGAAGCAGCGATGGCAAGCACGGCAACCGTAGCCTTAAGCAATGGTCCGGGAATGAACCGGGTAGCCAGCCTTTTACCACTTCACCACATCCTCTTAATCCCACAAGACCGAATATATCCAAATGTCGAGGCGTGGTTCGGGGAATTAAAAAAAGAGAATAAAATTGAACAGATCTTATGTGAAAACTCTCAACTGTCACTGGTGACGGGACCTAGCAAGTCTGCAGATATAGAGCTCACACTTACCCTAGGAGTTCATGGGCCTAGAACAGTACATGCGATCATTTACAAAAACTCTTAGAGCTACCAACCTACACAAGTTGATATTGCCATTGTATTATCTAGGCTGAGAAACTAAACCACGGAATACTTGTGATATTAAAAGAACCTTCAAGGAGACGACCCTCCAGTTCTCTCGGTTGCGACTGCATCCGATGACAAACAAACATGCTGTTAGATTCAGTCAACTAATAGGGATTCTGTTCTTTTCAAACCTGCATTCACAGTCCTTGCCACCTGCAACCGACATTTATGTCGGAGATCTTTCCGTATTCGATGGGCAGTATTATCTAGAAGGACTGAGTAACATTACAAACCGACCAAATGCCTACGACAACCAACCTTCTTTTACGCCTGATAGTCGCTCCATCCTCTATACTGCTACTTATGGAAATGACAGTGAAACTCAAACTGAAATACGTAGATATTATTTATCCTCTAAAAGAGGTACACGTATCACCCGTACTGCTGAGAGCGAGTACTCTGCCAGTCCCATTCCAGGCGACAGAGCTTTGTCCGCTATACGAATTGAAGAAGACTCTACCCAGCGTCTTTGGCGTTTCACAATGGGAGGGATGGACCCAGAATTAGTGCTGCCACACATTGCACCCGTCGGTTATCACGCATGGGGAAACTCCGAGAGACTACTGATGTTCATTCTAGGGGATCCGACAAAACTTCAAGTGGCCAATATCCTCACAGGAGACTCCGAAATTCTTGCAGAAAATATCGGGCGTTCCTTGAAGAAAATACCTAATCGTGAAGCCTGGAGCTTCGTTCAAAAAAACGATCAAGGCGGTGGCTGGATCTCTGCCGTCACCATAGAGGAGAATCAAATAGAGCCACTCATTGCAATCCTTGATGAAGAGGGTTTCCACGACTGGACTGCTGAAGGTGTTTTATTAAGTAGCTCAGGAAAAGAAATTTACCAGTGGAACCCAGGCCTTGATGAAGGCTGGCGGAAGATAGCCGACCTTAATTACCTAGGCGGACCAATCACCCGAATATCCGTCAGCCCAGATGGGACCAAGGTGGCAATTGTCATCGGTACAGAGTCTAACTAGTCTGATATTCAGCTGCTATAGTTATTAGCCATCGCGGATAGCACGCTTAACAAGATTTTTCATTAAGGAAACTTTAAAGTGGTTCTTATTTAGCACTTGAGCTCCTGAAACAGAAATTTCTGCAGCCAGCTCACCCGTTCTCTCATTTTTGGGCAATCCTCTAACAAAGTCTTCGACCTTCCGAAGCCGACGGGGCACACATTGAACACCCCCACAAGTCACTCGCAGGTCGTCAACCACTCCTCCCTCAACTACAAAAGCCGCAGCAATACTTACAAGGGCAAAGTCCCAACTATTCCTATCCCTGACTTTTTCAAAGTAGAAAGACTGTTTCGCCCAAGTGTTTGGAATGCGAATTGCTGTCAACAAATCGCCAGGCTCTAATACTGTCATCCTTGTTAAATCTACCGCGGGATCCATGAAGAAATCTTCGGCTTTGATGATATGCTCACCCTTTGAATTCCTGACAACCATTTCAGCATCCAGAACCACTAGAACCGGACCCGTATCGGAAGGAGTTACTGCCACACATCGACTGGCACCAAAAAGAGCATGTTCTCTATTCAACGCCTCGGGACCGCTAGCATAACAAGTATTACCTTCAGCTCTATAGCAATTCAGTCCATAGCGATAGTACCAGCACCTGGTATCTTGACATAGGTTTCCACCCAAGGTTGCAGCATTGCGAATCTGTGGGCTAGCAACTTTACTCGCCGCCTCAGCCAGCAAGCTGAAGCGTTCGTTGATCAGAGGATGTCGCTCGATTTCAGTCAGGGTAGTCAAAGCTCCAATTTCCAAGATCTCACCTACTTCGCGAACACCTCTCAATTCTTCAACACCAGCCAGATCAATGATCGCTACCGGAGTTTTACCTCTGTTTTTAAACCAATCCAGACTGTCATAGCCACCAGCTAGAAGCCAACCATTTTTTCCGAACCGGTCAACTAAAGCCAATGCATTATCCACATCAGTAGGCTGATAAAGCTCAAATCCAGACATAGTATCTTTCAGCATGGCAGCATCCTCACTGAGTATTGACTTGCAGTGGACTATGTGACTGTTCTTGCCCCGCGGCCGCATTTACGATCATATCAGGAACTACCGGGGTCCGATTGAAGTAATGCCCTCCCAGCGCATCAGAAATGGCGCATAAAAGTGCGGAGGTTGCACATCCCATTAAAGGCTCTCCGATTCCCTTGGCGCCAACCGGATTCTGGGGATCTGGAATATCGACAGCATCCCATCCTAATTCCAAAGGAACATCCAAATAAGATGGGGGTTTTGCTTGATAGAAGCCTACACCTCCAGGGATACCCCACTGACTGTCATAGAAATGACGCTCTGTACAAGCCATCCCAAAACCCATGATCGCGCCACTTTTGACCTGAGCCGCTAAACCTTGGGGATGCAAAACTGTACCGCAGTCAGCCACTCCCAGGTAATCCAGTATTCTGATTGCTCCAGTCTCGATGTCCAATTCTATCTTAATGAAGCCTGCCGCCAAAGCTGGAACCGTTCCGGTTCGATCTAAATTATCACGAGCGACACCGATCAACCCCGTGCCAGCCAATCCTTCCACTGCCCTGATAGTCATTTCATTTAAATCATCACTAGCTAACTCTTTCCCACTGTACCGTCCTCCAATCTCAATCGCTTTTACCGCCAAGTCTCCATAACTCATACTAAGGTTTGAATCACCCTTGTTCACAACCGTTTCGTTCTCAATATCATAATCTTCCCATGAGCCGCCTAAACTTATGGACGCTAGCTCTTTTAGTTTTTGCAGGGCATCCATGGCCGCTACATAGTTGGTTCGAGTCATGGTGAAAGAAGTATTGCTCCCAAATTGCCCGTTATTCCAAGGGAGATGCTTACTAGAGTCCCCACGAACTATTTCACAATTCTCCCAGCGATAACCCAAAATTTCAGCCGCAACTCTGGAAGTCGCAGCGTATGAATAAGTGCCGAGGTTACCTACCCCAGTATGTATATGCAGCTTCCCATCTGTCGAGATTCTCACCAATCCATCAAATCCACTGGATCCAGCAGAGTGAAAAGCCTGCCCAACCCCGACTCCAATTACCTTTGAACCCTTTCGCGATCCGCTTTCTGATTTCTTTTCGTTCCATCCAAATTTTTTTGCACCCTTATCTAAGGCTTCCCTCAGGTGAGCGCTGGTAACTGGATTGCGACTCCCTCCATAAAGAGATCTACTGTCGGGTGCATTGAGCCGTCTAATCTTCACCCCATCAATGCCAAGTCTCTTGGCAGCCTTGTCAATCAATGGCTCAACTGCCGCCGCTATTTGGTTTTGCCCAGGACCCCTTTGAGCACCCCTTGGAGGAGTGTTAGTCAGAATCGAGATGCCACGATATCGCATAGCCATAGGTGTGTATACCAAAGACACAGCATCTGCCGCGCTGCCCATATCTCCAAAACCAGTGTTAGGTCCATTTTCCTGAACAATATATAGATCGACAGCAGTGATTCGTCCGTCATCGCGAAAGCCCAGTTTTATCCTTCCCTGAAAACCGATCCGTGCAGACCCCAAAAAATACTCTTCTGCTCTGGAGATTCTCATCAAAACTGGCCTACTAGTCTTCTTAGACAGAAGAGCAGGGATAGCCATTAGCGGATAAGCACCTCCTTTGCTTCCAAACCCACCGCCACAATATTGACTTATGTAAACCAAATCTTCTGGTTCAATGCCAATATATCTAGCCAAACCAGGGACTACTATAGCTTGACTCTGAGTTGATCCATAAATATGGCATTTCCCGTTTTGCCAAAAGGCCATAGCCGACCGGGGTTCCATAGAATGATGAGCATTGCTGGCTGTAACAAAACTCTCATCTAAGATTAAAGAAGCATCTTCAAAACCTCTTTCTAACTCACCATAAGACCACTCCACACCCGGCTCACCCATCGGCAACTCTCCAGCGACCTCAAGGAAATCCTCTTCCTTCCATTTAATCTCTTTAACCCCCTCGCCACGTACTATAGTGTTGCCATCCACCCTTGCATTTGGCCCTTCAGGCCTTAAACTCTCCAGTGGATCCAAGCAGAAAGGTAAAGGCACTAATTCTATCTTTATACGATCAATAGCATCTTGTGCAATTTTTTCACTAACTGCTGCCACAGCAAGTATCGGCTCACCAACAAAATGTGGTTCGTTTGTTAATATATTGTCTGAAGGTCCAGGGGTTTGAGAAACTTCATCAGCAGTCAAAACAGAAACGACACCTTCCATACTGAGAGCTTCAGAGTAATCTAAAGACTTTACCCGAGCATGAGGTATCGGACTTTTCAGGAGTCTACAGAAAAGCATTCCATCCATCCGGATGTCTTCCGCGTACTTTGCCCGACCCGTCACCTTACTATGAATGTCACTCGGTATGAAATCTCTACCAATTATTTTAGCCACGGTTTATCTCCTGGGCTGCCGACATAACTCCGTTCAAGTAATGGTCATAGGCCCCACAACGACATAGATTTCCAGACAAAGCTATCCTAACCTCTTCCCGAGTAGGATTTGAATTTTTCTTAAGTAAGGCTACTGCTGACATCACCTGTCCAGGAGTACAAAAACCGCACTGTGGCGCTAGTTCCCTTACGAAAGCAGATTGGACGGGATGTAATTCGCCTTCGGAATTCTCCAGCCCTTCCACCGTCGTGACTTCGCGGTTACGAACTCTATGCGTCAAAGTTGAACAAGCGTAATGATCAACATCGTCAATCAATACGGTGCAAGCGCCACACTCGCCACGGTCACAGCCAAGCTTCGTGCCAGTAAGTCCCAGTTTATAGCGAAGAGTCATTACCAACGTTTCATTGGGAAGGACATCTACTCTGCGAACCTGACCATTGACATTCAAAGAAACCAATCTTTCAACAGACCCTAGAGAAGAAGTAGGACGAACCTGACCACTGGCCATATAGGGGATTCCAGCTATCGCAATTCCAGAAGCTATGACCCCTTTGATGAAGTCTCTACGAGAGTATCTCTCATTTAGGAAAGGCACAGTGGAAGAGTCACAGAAATCAATATTTTCTAGCGAACAATTCTGCTGTGATTCATGGAGATCGTACCTTCTAAAATTTCCTTTTGCCATAGTATCCTATATTCCTGCGTACCTTGAAAGCGGACTCAATGATTTAAAATGGCCTATCACCTTTCACTGTTACCCTATAACCCGAACGTACTTCCGGCCAGTAGTCCCACATAGCCAAATGCTGCGTACACCTATTGTCCCAGAAAGCAATCGAATCTTTTTCCCAGCGAAAACGACACTGAAATTCGGGCTTCTTTAGATGTTCAAATAAGAATCTGAGAACCAAATCACTTTCAGATTTTTCTAGCCCTACAATATGAGTAGTAAAAATTTCATTCACGAAAATCCCTCGTTTCCCTGTCTCTGGATGGGTACGTACCACAGGGTGTTCTGCCTTCGGATATCCTTCCCCTGCATCCTTTCGACCTATCTTACGATTTACACTTGTATAATAAGGAGCGCCATCGTGAACAGCCCTAAGTCCACTCAAGAATTCTCTCATTAGCTCTGATAATCCATCGTAAGCCGCATACATACTTGAGAATAGGGTGTCTCCGCCATACCGTGGCACTTGAAACATCCTAAGAATTGATCCCATCGGTGGTTCATCGGTACAAGATACGTCAGAATGCCAGCGTTCTCCTGCGATTCTCTTAGAAGATTCATCAGCGTGTATGATCATCACTTCAGGGTGCCCATCAAGACCAGGATCGTTTGGATGAGTCACCAGTTCTCCGAAAAGCTCCCCTAGGTCTTTTTGAGCGTCTACGGTGATATCTTGATTCCGAAAAAACACTACCTGATAGCGATGTAATACTTCCTTTATAAGTTCGAAATTAGTTCCGCTGGAATTTCCACCGAGATCCATATTTTTGATCTCCGCACCTATGACAGGCGTCAGTGGCTGGACAATAACTTCCGAATGATTTTTTTCACCCATATCTATGAGCCTTGACTCAGCAAGAAATTGTTTCTCTCAGTAAGACTAAAAATGGGCCGTTCCTTTCCATTCGCAATTTGCCAGCTAATCTGATGTACCAATTTCACGATTCTTTCCATTTTCTCATACTCTATCAGCTCCGGAATATCGTTAGTTGTATGATAGTCGGGATGTAGCCCAGTATGGAACCATAATGCTGGCACTCCTACCTGAAGGAAAGGCCAGTGGTCACTCCGTCGCAACAAATTGGAACGGTTGTTGTCATACCTAAATTTAAGGTCCAGCCCATAGCTTTGATTTGCAATTTCAACCTGTTCTTTCATGTCCGCACTATAAGTTTGGCCTAAAATATTTATTGCATTTTTATTCGACTCACTGGACTGCACACTTAAACCCCTAAACCGTCCTGGGTTTGCAGACTCTGGTTCTGGTACTTCCTCATTCCTTCCAATCATATCCATATTGAGGACAGCCACTACTTTGCTAAGAGGGACCAATGGATTTTCAGCATATTGCCAAGCACCTAGTAGGCCTCGTTCCTCAGCATCCCAAGCTGCAAACAGGACGCTCCTTTGGGGATTCATACTGTTTTCCCTAGCAGTCGAATAAGCTTCTGCAATTTCTAGAAGAGCTACGGTCCCTGAGCCATCGTCGTCAGCACCGTTAAAGACTTCTTCTCCATCGGAACCATTGTGGTCATGATGAGCTGTAATGAGAACGACCTCGGTAGCTAATTCCGGGTCACTTCCTCTAATCAAACCTAGAATGTTCCTTGCAGGCACCAAATGTCTATCAACCGCTGTCTGGAGCGACACTACAAATCCTGGAATCTTGATTGCTCCCAAGCCAAAGGGATTCTCGGATGCCAGAGCCAGTTCTTGCAAGGTGGATCCAGAGCTGCTCACTAATTTTTCCGCCATTTGAACGGAAATCCTAACTGCTGGAATATAGATCTGGTCAGTCCATTTTTCCAACGAGAAACGCTCGATACGTCGTTCATCTTTAGGCCAATAATTTCGAGAAGTGCGGTCAAAATCTTCTACAGATAGCTTGCTGTGAACATCTCCCACAAAAAGGATTCCGACAGCCCCCCTTTGCTGTGCATTAAGGGCTTTCCTCCAGCCTGTCGAGGCATTCGAAGTAACTACCCCATCAAATTTACTAGATGGGTCTTCTACTCCTGGTTCTCTTTCAAGCACCATGACCACTTTCCCTGCCACAGAACCCTGAGCGTAGTCATCATACTCTATTCGCGGATCAACAATGCCAAACCCCGCAAACATCAACTCTCCTCGAACGTCACCAGTTCCACTAAAGTTTAGTGGATAGAATTCTCCTCCTATTCCTGAAGAAACGGGAGGAGAACTCCCATCCCGAAACGAAAATACATTGTCGCCACCACCTAAAGTAAAGCGAACTAAGTTGAAAGACTGATAGAAAGAACCTGCATCCCCAGCAGGTTCTAAACCTAAACTGTCGAACCTGGCAGCTATGAATTCCGCGGCCCTTTCAACCCCTGGAGTGCCGACTAGCCTACCGTCCATAGAGTCGCCTGACAAAAAATGGAGGTCAACACTTAACTCGTCTGCAGTGATCGAATTGTTAAGAGGAGCACTGTCAGACGAGCCAACGCAACCACTCATCAGTGCGAACACTAGAGTAAACCTTCTCCACACCATCCAGTCCCTTCCTATTCTCATCATCTTCTTTCCTATCTAAAAGGTCCAGTAATAACTTAAAGACTATAGTAAGCCCTAGGTTGAGGGGCGTCCATGAACCCAAAAAGAGACCAAATGCTCAAGCATATTCTTCGCCGATCACATTTATCCAAAAAAGATGTTCCACAAGATTCGATGCTACCTAAAATAGCCTCCGTAGCTACTTTGTAGATTGTTACGCTAGGTATATAGGCATCTGCACCTAAGGTTCAACCTACGACGTAAATAAAGAAAGAATTCCTGAAGACTTGACTCCTGTAGTGATTAACCTCCATTTTATACGACTAGTTTATTGAACTGTTTATAACGATCAGTAAGCTAGAACCAGTTATCAAGTGTTACAACGCATTGATACGGGGGCCTGTACGGACGGCTGCCCGTTTTTTTATCGTGGCGAATGCCATGTACCCAGCGCGGGGGTGAGTACCGCGAGAGTCAACTAGTCGGGCAAGTCCAATAATGGACAAGCCAGACTAGGAGCAAAACAGTGGAGTAGGAAATGAGTAGAGGAACAGTAAAGTGGTTTAACGACCAAAAAGGTTTTGGATTCATCACCCCAGAAGATGGTAGCAGGGACTTATTCGTCCATCATAGTGCTATCCAGAGTGAGGGGTTCAGGTCGCTTAGTGAGGGAGAAACAGTTGAATTCGACGTAGTAGAAGGGGAAAAAGGCCCTGCTGCTGATAACGTTAAAAAGGCATAACTGTTAGATTCATCAGGTTATTTTAGCGCATAGCCGACCAGTTCTTCAGAGCTAACTGGGCTATGACGCCTTTGATGTAATAATCTCTAGTAGGACTACCCCGATGGGCCTTGTCTGTTGGGTTGTAGTCGCCTGTAGTCAATTCATCTGTGGGCTTGGTCTTTGTTTTTCCAACCTCCACAGGAGCTTTGATTCCTAACATGTTTTCTAAACCTTCAGAAGAAGGTTGTCAGATTTTTTATCGTGGCGAATGCCATGTACCCAGCGCGGGGGTGAGTACCGCGAGAGTCAACTAGTCGGGCAAGTCCAATAATGGACAAGCCAGACTAGGAGCAAAACAGTGGAGTAGGAAATGAGTAGAGGAACAGTAAAGTGGTTTAACGACCAAAAAGGTTTTGGATTCATCACCCCAGAAGATGGTAGCAGGGACTTATTCGTCCATCATAGTGCTATCCAGAGTGAGGGGTTCAGGTCGCTTAGTGAGGGAGAAACAGTTGAATTCGACGTAGTAGAAGGGGAAAAAGGCCCTGCTGCTGATAACGTTAGAAAGGCATAACTGTTATATTTAACAGGTTATTTTAGCGCATAGCCCAGTTAGTTTTTAGAGCTAACTGGGCTATGCCGCCTTTGATATAACAACCTGTAGTAAGGACTCGGTGGACTTCATCCGTTGGGTTATAATCGCCTATAGTAAAGTTATCACTCGGGTTTGTCCTTAGTGCCTAACCTCCACAGGTGACTTGATCCTTAACATGTTGCACGAACCTTCAGAAAACGTCGAGATCTCTTGCTGACACAACTCGACCAAGGTATCCTCCAGCCTTCATTTCTCCTGCCAGGTTGTCCGGGACACCCCATAGCAACTGATGATATAGAACCAATAAGTCAGGGTTGGACTGTTGAGCCAGCTTCGCTAACTCAACGGTGGAAGTGTGATAGCTACGATGATATCGTTGCCATTCGGGAGGACGACTCTCCAGACCGACTGATGAATACACCTCATGAATCAAAACATCACAACCATCGCAAGCTTCAAACAGCGTTGGGCTTGGACCAGCGTCCCCAGAAATGACTATCACTCGGTCTGGAGTCACAAATTTATATCCGTAGGCAACAGGCCAGCTTCCATGATTTACTGGGATTGCAAATACCTGAACTAGCTCGTCGGAATATATAAGTCCAGACCCTTCAATCTCATGCGTTAAAGCCTTATAACCTTCAGTGGAGGGTTGAGGCTCGAGACCGAACAATCGCATATAAATATCTTCAGACCATGCCTCCTCTAGATGATCTGTCATCCGCCTTGTCCCTGGAGGGCCATAAACAGATATCGCCTCCATACGGCCTAACACCCACGGTGAAAACATTAGGTCTGGAAGGCCTAATGTATGGTCCGAATGAAGGTGTGTAAGAAAAACTTTGTTAAGATTTCCTGCATTAAATGGTTCCATCCCATTTAGCCGAGCAGATTCCACTCTACGTACAATTCCAGGGCCGGCATCGACTAAATACACCTGTTGATCTACAACGATGGCGGTTGCAGGTCCGGATTGATCTGGGGTTGGGTTGGGGCTACCTGTTCCCAACATCACGATTTGGGTCCGAGCCTGTAGAGCCTCAACGGGTGTAGCGAACTCTGTGAACGCAGCCCAAACAACGATCGCCAAGGCAAAAAATGCTATCGACATCCGTGAACATCTCATTGAAATATCTCCATATAATCGGTGACAAAGGTGTGCCCATGATCAACACCTTTACCAGAAAATAGTGTTGATCATTTCCAACCATTACCACTATCAACGGACAAACTCAATAGGAGCTGAAGTCTATGCCACAAAATTAGCTTCCATTCTGTGTAGGAATCATTTGTTCGAGTATAGTGGTATTGATAATTCTATCTAGCTTTGGGAATTCGTCTTCGAAGTATTCGCGGCCTCGCGCAATAGCCATAGCCTGGTACACACCTTCTCCCCTTGGAGGACCATCACCATACCCCGCATAAAGATTCTCCAGGATTTCCATGCCTGTTAAGACTTCACCAAAAGGCACAAACTGACCGTCAAGACTTGAATTGTCCTTATAGTTTATAAACACCTGGGTAGTCCTACTATTCGGCCCACTTCTAGCGAAGGATACCCTGCCTCTGATATTAGCCTCAAGCGGAGGGTCGTCTGGCAATAATTCCTTCTGCCAAAAAAAATTGACGTAAGGGTCGTCATGAATTCCCCAACCTACAGTGAAATCCTCCAGAACTCTGTGGAAGCGAACCCCATCGTACCAACCTTGCTTAATTAAGTTATAGAACCGAGCCGAACCTATGGGCGCCCACTTTGAATAAACTGCGACGATAAAATCACCCTTTGTAGTAACAAACTGGACCTCGAAATACTCAGGAGGTTCTTCATTAAATCGACTGACATACAGTAAAGGGCTCAACGCAACTTCATTGTCTTCAATCTCTTCTGAACCAGAGCTGCAACCAACCATCACTCCGAGCATCAAACTGAAACTGGTGATTCTATTTGTAAAACCCATTGAGCTCATTCTATCAAGCCTTTTTTGATTATTTAATAACACCTTACACTATACACAGAAATGCTGACCCTTGCCCTGCTGACTCCCCCGTCTATCATACTGACTAATGCCATCGTTATTATTATTCCTTATACAGTAAAGACCACCAAAGAACATGGAACTAAATAGGCTATTTTTTCTCTGATGAGGCCATGATTAATAAATCACTCCTTATAAAGTATGGATTGGTCGTATTCACCTCCTTAAGCGTCTCTTGTACTACCATGAGACCTCCCCCCCCCTCTACTGCGAAGACACTGAGTCAACAAGAAAATGGCCACAGACTATTTCTACGCAGTGTAGAACCATTCCCCATCCTGGATGAACAGGGTAACCCATATCACACACCGTTCACTGGAGGGTTCAACGTACCAAGGCCACAATTCGTAGATATTGATGGTGATAGTGATTTAGACTTGTTCCTCCAGGAGCGAACTGATGAGTTGATTTTTTTTGAAAATATCGGCAGTCCAACAGAATCGCAATTTTACTGGAGAACCGATCAATACGAAGGTCTATCGATTGGTGAGTGGAGTCGTTTTGTTGATTTCGATCGTGACGGAGACCTGGATTTATTAGCCGAAGAACCCTTTAGTTACCTCAAGTATTTTCGTAACACTGGGACTCCTTATTCGCCAAATTTCGTTGCCGTGAATGACTCCATTAGGGACATTTTAGGCAAACCTGTTTTTGCGGACAGGCAGAATATACCTAGTATAAATGATCTTAACTGTGATGGAGACTGGGACCTTTTCTTAGGTAGAGTAGAAGGAACCATTACACGGTTTAAGGTGCCCACAAACTGGAAAGAAGACCTTCCTAAATTCCAATTTGTAGAGAATAACTTCCAAGGAATAGAAATTCTTGGACAATTTGGCAGTCTGCACGGTGCGAACTCAATGACTTTTGCTGATTTAGACAAAGATGGGGATTTAGATTTTTTTTGGGGTGATTTCTTTGAACCCGGAGTTTTATACATTGAAAATACTGGCTCATGCTCCGAACCTCTTTTTTTAGGCGAACCTTCTAAGATTGAACCCAACAACACCACCATCTCTACCAGTGGGTACAACAGTCCCGTTCTAGAGGATATAGATACTGACGGAGACTTAGATCTATTTCTGGGAGTCTTGGGTGGTGCTTTCAATCCCAATCTAAGTTCCATTGAAAATTTTCATTTTTATGAGAATACAGACGCTGGTTTCATTGAGCGAACCAGAAGATTTATTTACACACTAGACTTTGGAAGTGAAAGCATCCCTACTTTTGCCGATATTGATTCGGACGGAGACTTAGACCTTCTGGTGACAAATAAAATCGATCCTCAGAATACAGAGAGCTCTCAAATGTTTTATTTCGAAAACACCGGTAGCCGAGAAGATCCTCGATTCCAACAACGCGCTAACATCCCTCTATTCGAAAACTTCCACTACGCTCCGACACTGGGAGATATGGACAACGATGGTGACCTAGATATGCTTGTTGGAACATGGAATAACGGGATTGGATTTTTTAGGAATCAAGGTACTAGATTCAATCACAATTTTATCTTGGAAGACACAGGTTGGATAGCACTCACCAGAGGAAGCAACAGTGCCCCGACACTCCACGACGTAGATAATGATGGAGATTTAGACCTTTTTGTGGGAGAGTCTTCGGGAGAATTAAATTTTTATCGCAATGTAGGGACCCCTGAAGAACATTCTTTTGTGCTAGTCAGTGATCAGTTTTCAGAAATTGATATAGGTCGCAGAAGTTTTCCAATTTTTGCTGATATTGATGGCGATGGTAAAGATGAGTTGTTCATCGGCAGTGAAACGGGAGAGGTCTCAATGTATCGGGAAGAATTTTGGGGACCAGGACTCCCTTTCAAGCATGATCCGACCTTCTCACTATCGCTTAACACCTACGCTACGCCAACATTTGTCGACATCAATGCGGATGGCAAGTTAGATGTCATTTCTGGGAGTCTCAGCGGAGGCCTACTCTTCTACTATGGAAGATGATTCTCAACTGATCTCACAATATTATTACAGTATAAAACCAGTTACTACAAACAACACTAAAGCTCCGGAAGCTGCCAATATAGCATAGGGGAGTTGAGTACGGACATGATCAATGTGGTCTGTAGCTGAAGCCATTGAAGACACAATAGTGCTGTCGGAAATAGGGGAGCAGTGGTCCCCAAAAATCCCACCTCCAAGAGCTGCTGCCAGTGTCAAACCTAGGTCCAATCCCAACAATTCTGCCATTGGAACAACGATGGGAATCATGATAGCGAAAGTCCCCCAAGAAGTACCTGTGGAAAAAGCCATGACACACGAAAGCAAAAAAATTATAGCAGGTATAAATCCTGGATTTACAGTTGCCTGAGCAACCTGCGCCAACCACACTCCAGTACCCAGGGCCTGTTGGGTACCAGATATTGCAAATGCGAGTGCCAACACAATCACTACTGGGGTTAGACCTTGGACTCCCTTGATGGTGAACGCTGTAACCTCTCGAAGTTCCATAATGCCTTGGGCTTTATACATGACTGCTGCTAACAAGATTCCAACGATTACGCCCCAGAGCACTGCATCGGCTCCACTGCCGTTTAATATCGATCCGCCTCCTGTGATATACAGAACAGCCGGTACGGTAGCTACCATAGCAATTATTGGAGCTAGCATATTGATAGCTCTATGAGGAATCCCTTCCTTGGCTTCCAGCATAGACACATCTGAAGAAACCATTGGTTCAGCTCCGTCAGCAAGCACTTTCCCTTCTTCTCTCACCCTACGTTCTGCTTCTTTCATAGGACCTATGTTCCAGTCGAAAAAACCCACGAAAAACACGAGAAGAAGTGCCAGTATTGCGTAGAAATTTAGGCCGAGTGCAGAGAGTAGAACTTTGTTAGGTTCAGGAACACCTTGGGCCACCAAAAGGGTGACAATATATGCACCCCATGCATTAATAGGAATCAAAAGTTGTTTTGGGGCGCATGTCGCATCTAGCAGGTAGCTTAGTTTTTCTCGCGAAATCTTTGCTCTGTCGAACAATGGTCTGGTCACTGATCCGGATACCAAAAGACCAAAATTAGATTCCAAGAAAAGAAGCATGCTCACTCCAATCCCGAACATACTTACTCTTCTTCGGCTTTGCCCAAGGCGTCTTCCTTCTACCCATTTGACAAAACCTTCCATTCCTCCAGAGGCTTGAGTCAGAGTTATGATTCCACCTATCAAAGCGGAAAACATTAAGGTTCTAGCGTTACCAGGAGAAGTGACTGCGTCTAGAAATGTATTCACTCCATCCACGAGACCGAGGACTGGGTTACCGTTGTTCAGAATCGTCCAACCCAACCAGACAAACAACCCAAGAGATATGTACACTTCCCTTGTCACTATTGCCAGTGCTATAGCCACTATCGGCGGGATGATCGAATATATGCCAACTGTTTCCATGTCCTATCTTCTCCTAGAGTAATATTTCAATAATCGAGAGCCTGATGACCGATCGATCACCAACTAAAATTAGCTTCAGGTGTTAGGAATCATTAGCAGCTCCCTAATATCTCGATCTTGTCTGGGCTATTCGGCACCATACAAATAAATTCAAAATTTTCTGGGCCAAGTGATTCATACCAGTGAGCTACCCCCGCAGGGATAAAAATGACATCGTCCCTGGACACCTCAATTACTTCACTGCCAATCCCAATTTTTGCGTTACCGCCCAGTACATACTGTTGGTGTTCCACAGTGTTAGTGTGTTCAGGCATACCCCCACCAGGTTTCATTATAAAACGACGCATACAAAAATTGGGTGCCTCTTCCGGGCCGATCAAGACCTGCAACTCCGTATTAGAACCCGCATCGACTTTCTTGAAACAAACCTCATCGGCATTCTTATGTAACATAGTATAAACCCCTAAATACTTAGGATCGAACAACAGGAACTTTCCCCGAATCTGGCACTTGAGAGAAGGATGCTCTGCTCCTACATTAGCCAGTGTTACCATTTAAGGATGATCTTAAGCCCTCTATCGCCTAAAAGACAGCACGTATTGTGAACAAATCAACAATTCCCAGTTTATCATTTTCAACTTTCCAATACTCGCTAACCAGGAAATGGTGATGACCCGGCCGAAAAGATATGGAAAGGGCACAAAACTAGAGTGAGCTACCGATGATGTATTCGTTAAGTCAATTTCCCAGGGTCAAATTGGCACATAAACCAACCCCCTTGGAACCACTGACTAAATTATCGAAACAGCTAGGGAGACCTCATCTCTATATAAAGAGAGACGACTGCACCGGCTTAGCAACTGGAGGCAACAAAGTTCGTCAATTGGAATTTCACCTAGGCAAGGCACTACAAGAAGAATGCACCACCATCTTGGTCTCTGGTCGTACACAGTCGAACATGGTCCGCTGTACAGCCGCTGCTGCCGCTAAATTGGGGATAGGTTGCCACATTTTCTTAGATAAACAGAACCCTATTGCCGGCGATGCATATCAAAACTCTGGCAACATCCTCCTAAGTAACATTTTTGGTGCCTTTATCCATAATTATCAACAAGGCATCTCAGATCAAGAAATCGATTTCGTAATGAAGGAAAAGGCACTAGAGTTACAGGAACAGGGACAAAATCCTTACCTGATATACTCTTCATGCAATCATCCTCCATATGGCGTCCTGGGATATCTAGAGGCAGCTCAAGAAATTAAGTTTCAGTTGAAGAGAATGGACATCCTAAAGAGTACAATCGTAGTTGCCAGTGGCAGTGGCATCACACAAGCTGGTTTAATCTTAGGGGTAAAGACATCGGATGACATGGCAATCGACATTCACGGAATTTGTGTACGTAGAGAAAGAAACTTACAGAAACAGAGACTGACCCATATCTTACAGAATGCCCTAACGATGCTCGATAATCCTGAAACTGTGAAAGCAGAAGACATTTCTCTATGTGACCACTATCTGGATCCTTCCCATGGAGGACTCGGCAAACGAACTAAAGAAGCGATTTTACTAGGAGCCCGTGAGGAAGGAATCCTTCTTGACCCAGTGTATACTGGTAAAGCCTTTGCCGGATTCCTAGATCTTGCAAAGCAATCCCACCTCGAGCGGGAACCACTGATCTTTCTTCATACTGGAGGGTTTCCGATACTATTTGCCTACCCAGACAAACTGTATCCTTAAGCCTCAACTACACAAAAACAACAGAGGATGAAACCCAAGGATAGCCGCAAACTCCTCTATGGACTTCCAAATTCGCTTCCTAGGGTAGCCACCATGACTGCCTTGATGGTGTGCATCCGATTTTCTGCCTGATCAAAAACAATAGAATGCTCCGACTCAAACACTTCCTCACTAACCTCCATACTAGACAATCCAAATTTCTGGAAAATCCGCTCTCCAATATGTGTGTCTCTGTTATGAAAAGCTGGAAGACAGTGAAGAAACTTGGCAGTCGGCGAACCGGTCATAGCTAATACTTCACTGTTGACCTGGTAAGGTGCCAGCAACTCTATACGTTCCGACCAGACAGACTCTGGTTCACCCATAGACACCCATACATCAGTATAAAGAAAATCCACATCAGAAACTCCCTCGGCTACATCCTCGGTGATGCAGAGAGAACCTCCACTAGCAGCCCTAACCGATTCAGTCCGATCAACCAATTTACTCTCGGGCCAGCAGGGTTTGGGGGCCGCTAAACGTACGTCCATACCCATAAGTGCCCCACCTACTAGAAGCGAGTTCCCCATATTATTTTTCGCATCACCTAGATAGCAAAAAGACATTTCCGAAAGCTTTTTTTCGCTATGCTCTTCCATCGTCAGAAAATCTGCTAGGATTTGTGTGGGATGAAATTGATCAGTTAAACCGTTCCAAACTGGGACTCCTGCAAAGTTGGCCAGTTGTTCTACTATTTCTTGATCGAACCCTCTGTATTCAATTCCATCATACATCCTACCTAAGACACGAGCTGTATCTTTTATCGATTCTTTTTGGCCAATCTGTGTACCGCTCGATCCAAGATAGGTGGCATGGGCACCTTGATCATAAGCCGCAACCTCAAAAGCACACCTGGTTCGCGTAGAAGGTTTTTCAAAAATCAAAGCGATATTCCTGCCAACTAGACGCTGACGTTCAATCCCTCCTAATTTTTCAGCTTTCAATTTTCTTGCCAAATTGATCAGCTGCTTTACAGCCGTAGCATCAAAATCCTCCAACTTCAAAAAACTGCAGCCACTAAGATTCATCAAGTTGATCCTTATTTATGTAGAAGCCCTCAGGTTTCCTTCTTTCACCTGACCCTTATATAGCCCACTCCATCTCTGACTTCGATATGGGTCCCGAAAGGTTCGGAGCGTTCAATTAAGTCGTCCAAGATCTTATTTGCTAGATCTTCCTCAGCTAAAACCGGCCGGCCTCTTTCCCAAGCTTCTGTCCCAAAGCCAAGATCGATCGGCTGTAAAACAACTTCCATTAATTCTCCTCCACGGAATCTCGGCATGGCCACTACAGCCTCCCATATTTCCCTATTAGCTGGGAACCCTGTTGTCCCCATGTTGTAACGTGCGTCGTTGAAGTCGGCCACATGATTGTCTGAGCTTAGTCCATACGCTCGATAGTTTTCATCTGGCAATCGGTCTAAAGTCTCGTTCTGAAATACAAAATCTCCAAGACTATAAAAAATGGGTTTACCCTTATAAATCTCTATACCTCTCAAAACATGTGGGCCATGACCCACAAACATAGTGGCGCCAGCGTCTACCATCGCTCTGGCAAAGATCGGCAGAAAACCAGCTGGTTCCGAGCGAGCACCCCCACTCTCGTGAGCATGGATCGTCACTATCACATGATCGGCAAGCCTTTTGGCATTGCTGACCACAGCAGCTATTTCTTCCAGATCTATTGGATCTGGAGTTGTTACTGTCGCTCGTTCATTGCCTATTTCGAAAGTGTTGCCGAACACTGTTAATTGCCTTTCAGAATCGGTAAATCTTAGGTTTAAATCCTCTAAAACCGTTTGTAACTCAGAGAACTGATCACTGGTAACTGTTTGTACTGTCGAATAACGAAGCGGGCTCAATCCCGGCCGAGGTTTAGTATCACCTCTCGTGCGTCCAGCTCTTGAATGATCTGGAAAAGTCGAAGCCATGGAGATTAGTGCGACTCGCCCTTTCGCTGTTTCTAAAAATTTCGCCTCCCGAGCCTCTGCCAGACTCTCTCCGACTCCTGCCTGGACAAGTCCAGCCTCTTTCACATAGCGTGTGGTCAGTCGCATTCCTTCAACACCGTAGTCTCCTGTATGATTGTTGGCCCTGGAAACCATATCAAATCCAGCCCAAACAAAATCATCGATAAGAGCTGGGTCTGCTCTAGTCCAGGTTCCTCCACTTTGATGCATGGGATAAGGTTCGAAATCATGGAATAACATCTCCAGATTGACAAAGGCAGCATCCGCACCTCGAATCATTTCGATTAAACCCAAGAATTTTGGTTCGTTATATACTGAAAGCTTCCTCGTGATAAGGGCATCGCCACCAAGTGCAAAGGTGAAGTCTGAGCTTTGCACGCCTACGTCGGCGTTCTGTGCCTCGAGCTCAAATGCTTGGCAAAAAAGAAAGGGTAATCCGAAAATGAGTGCGTGTATAATCTTCATCAAACCTCCTAAAATAGGCCAAAACCCTAGTTGCTGAACAATTTACGATTCAATCAGTAAATAGCCCAGAGTAGAAATTCTGAATGAATGTGTGACCTTCTCCATCCAGAGAATCTGCTACATTCTCCTGTTAGAGCAACTTTCACTGGCAATTGGCAAACTGTCAATGAACTCACTAATTTGAAATGAATAGAATTCCCTATCGAAGAAAGGAGTTGGATACATGGTTACCAATCAGCGAATTAAGACTACCATTTTTGTAGTTGGATTTTCCTTAGTGATTGGATCTTGTATTCGAGACAACGTCACTGACATACAGAGCATGGACGGAATAGCCCTCTTGGAAGCAGATCCCAACTGGCCTGCACAAATGCCAGAAGGCTGGACCTGGGGACAAGTACTCGGTGTGAGCGTGGACGCTCAAGATCACGTTTGGGTCACCCACTCTGCACAGGTGGTGGAATTTGATCCAGACGGCAACCTACTGAGAACCTGGGGTGGCCCAGAAGCTGGACCTGAATGGCCTCGTATGCTTCATGGCCTCTTTGTAGATCACAATGATTATGTTTGGAGTGCAGCCCGGGAGCAGCACACCATCTTTAAGTTCACTAAAGATGGAGAAGTAGTTATGACTATCGGTCAAATGGACCAAATGGGTACAAGTCATGATCCCTACCTATTGGGAAGACCAGCTGAATTCTATGTAGATCCAGATACCAATGAAGTATATGTGGCGGACGGTTACACCAACCGGAGGATTATCGTTTACGATGCTGAAACGGGAGAATATCTCCGTCAATGGGGAGCTTATGGGAATGAACCCGATGACGATTACCAGTATCCCGAAGAAGAAGCCCAGCCAGCATCACAATTTCGGCTGCTCCATGGAATTACTTCTTCTAGGGATGACCTGATCTATGTGGCTGATAGAACTAACAGTCGTGTACAAGTTTTCAACCAAGACGGAACCTTCGTTATGGAAAACCGTGTCAGCGAAGGTCCCAGTGCTGCCTTTTCTTTAGCTTTCTCTGCTGACTCAGATCAACATTTCCTATATGTAGCAGACGGTACTGCTCACCGAATTTTGATACTGCGAAGAGAAACTCTCGAGGTATTAGGTGAGGTTGGAAGTGAAGGTAGTGGAGTCGGACAATTAGGACGACCTCACAACATTGCCACAGACTCCCAAGGAAACTTGTATGTAGCTGAAGCGAACCCTGGAATGCGAGTGCAAAAATTCTCATTTATGGGAATTGGATCTTTATAGAAATAAAGCTCAGTGGGAGTTTTACGTAATTTTAGGGGTTAAGGGCACTAGCCTGTCACGAACGTCCTGAACTTCGTGTCTACACACCCCTGATTTTTCAATCAAATTGATTTCACAAACATTACACCGCACACACTCTTTGAAATCAATTTTTGGACCCTCAATCGCTCCAGTGGGGCAATCCTGTTCGCAAACGTAGCAAGATTCACACTGCTCCACCCTCTTGATACGTTTCAAAGACAAAAGTGAAGTCAAAGCTAACGCCGCGCCTAAAGGACAGGCATAACGACAATAAAACCTAGGCACTACCAGGGAGATTCCAAGAAAGAACAGTGCTATTGCCCAAAGCGTCACCGAGCTACTCCGAAAAAACACTGTCCCGAACGGTTCAAAATACTGGTAAAGACTCACCCTGCTCCCAGATGCGGCAGAAACAACGATGATAGCTAAAAATACGTACTTCAGTTTTAGACCACTCTTATGAACCTTTGTTGGAATACTAGGACGAAGCCGTTTAGGTACCACCTTCTCCAGCAGATCCTGAAGTACTCCAAAAGGACACAAAAAACCACAAAAGACTCTTCCCCACAATAAGGTAGTAATCAAGGTAAACATTACTAACATCAACAAGGGTAGGTCACTTAAATAAAAGCTGGGACCTACCCAAATACCACTGGTAATATGGGAAACTGACAAGAAACCCCCATCTGCAAATCCCAGGTACAACAGTGTCAATCCTAAGGTAAAACTCTTGATCCAGGATTTCTTCACAAAGAATGCTATCAGAACAAGTGAGAAGAGGCCTGCGAGCTTCCCTACTCGAGCCCACGAAGTCTCCAAAAGTATTCTTTCTAAAAATGTTTCTTCTTTAAATTCATTGAATTCCAACAACAAATTGTCAGATTCGTTCAGAACAACTGACTCACCGCTGGGCATCTGAATGCTTGAGGCCAGGTCCGTAGTATCATCTTCCTGTCCAACCTCGATTGCTGTCGAACTTTCAATCTCAAAAATCTCGGAGTCAAGAGAGAATTCATTAACTTCAGTCGCAGTGGTGATTTCTTCCTCTGCGACTTGGACCTTTTCAGATTCTTCAATATCAAATTCTGCTAATTGCGCTGATTGCGTTAGATATTCTACAGTTATTGGCTCTATATCTGAATCTCTATCGTACACAAACGTAAAAGCCTTAGTGACATCGATATTCCCATCGATAATCATGCTTCCGGTCAGAACCACTCTCTCTTCCATAATCCCGCCACCGTCCAATCCTAAGGAGGCAATCTCCCGAGGAGACACAGGGAAAGTATCTCCATCTTGTACAACTGCCCAACCTTCTCTTACAAACAACCGCAATCGGGGGCCCTCAACCCCATAAATCATCAGATGCCCTGACTCGTCCCTTCTCTCCATTCTGGTTCGAGCCCTCTCGAATCTTTCTGGGCCAACTAAGAATTCGCCGAATTCCTCACTCTCTGCATACACCAAAAAGATCTCGGCAGTCCCTGTTTCATCGTTTAGAAGAGTGGATCCAATAACTCCCCGTTGAAGCATGTCAAACCAGGGCAAGGATTCCAGATCCTCAACTGGACCAGGTGCAGCGCCTTGATCATCCAAGTACAGAAGCGCGACTCTTCTTGCTGAATCACGTACTCCCCTAGAAAGAGCTCTAACACTGATCGTAGCACGTGAAATTCCTTGAACATCTCCATAGACCCTGAAGGCGTCGCCAATATGTTTTCCAGAAAAATGTTCTTGGAAGCCAGGTCTTCTCAAAAAATCACCCATACTTTCTTGGATGGATTCCCAATAATCCATAACTCGGACCCCCGTCAAAGACCCCTCGAGATCCATGCCTACTAATGCCTGTACAGGTCCACTGTAGCCAAATGGTTCGGGGGGCACATCGGAAGTCACAAAGACGTAACCGACAAGTCGTTCTCCAGTTTCTCCACCGAAGCGGTATCCTTCAGCCACTGGAATAGCCCCATCGATTACGGCGAATCGGTCAGCCCTGGGAAGGACTTCTTTGAGTAACCGTTCGGAAATTTCGGCCACATCCTGTCCAAGGAGTTTTTGAGGAAGCAGAATGCACAACCAGACTAACAAACCAACTCGTGACAGCCTTTTAAGTAAGGTCCCCAGAGGTATAACCTCCTATTTTTTCAAGAAATTACGTCCTAAATTAATCCCATATAGCACAATTTCAGAACCTGGCGACTGTTGCCTGGTGACGTTATCTCCGTAACATGAATCTTCACCCCAATACTTAATATTCAAAGACACTTCGATGAAAACAATAAGACCACACAGAAATCTGATGCCGTTGGAGGCTAAATGAATTCCTTTTTACGCAATCTAAGATTGTCCGCCAACACACTTGGAAAATTGCAAGTCTGTCTATTTGCTATGGCTTTCATCCTCGTGACACCATTGAAAGGACAGCTGTCAACTAGCTTTGACATAAGCTCCATGTTCGAACTCGGTGCTCTCTTGACTGACGACAATGACGACGGATTTCCCAATCACATAAATGCTGCACTTATTTTGAGCTCTCAACCTAGCCAAACTGAAATACGAGCCGCCTCCGAAATATCTGTGCGTCTTGGATTTGAAACTATGGCAATGGACTTACCCATAGGAAGAGTAGCTGAACCTGGTGAAATTGCGATTTTTATAGGGGAACGAAGTTTAGCTGAAAACTCGATCAACATTTCCGAGCCAGGTCTGAATTCACTCGAACCTGGGCAAGGATATATTGAGGTTCGTGAAGCTCTCGGCAACCGCCAGATTTTGCTAGTAGCCAAAGACGATGAAGGCCTCATGAGAGCTGCCCGAGTATTTGCTGGAGTTCTGCCTCACAGTGAGACATTGTCGACCACCAAGCTGGACCAAATCAACACTGACATTCAAAAAGTTCTCACTGAAGCAGGTGTGTCAGAATCCGCTACAAAATTGACTACGGTTGTGACTAAAAAAGATAGGATTGGGATACACTCTATCACAGCTCAAGTTGAAGTTAATTCTACCGATATCAATCTCAGTCAAACCGCTATCCGAGAATTACTCGTCCCAGATCAAGAGACATCTAAAACTTCCGCAAAAAATAATCCCCTAAGGTATTCAGGTATTGACCTAGTTAAAGTGAACATCCAGGACGGGACTACCCTCAAGATAGAAAACCAACAAAGTCCTCCAAAGCTTGGGCCCGTACCTTCTCGACCAGGAAGATCTGCCAAAGAATCCATGGATTTATCGAACATCTACAGTTCCGATGGCATTCTAGGAGATAGTGACAATGATCTCATTCCTGACCGGTTAGATGCCATGGTGATTTCAGGCCAATCAGGAATCTCCCTACTACCCGACCTAGCTGGACGTATTGGCCTAGAAACTACTGGGATAACTATACCTTTCGTTGAATCGGCTACTGATTTGGAAGAACCCTCTTCCCTAGGCACTCTTGTGCTGGTTGGCACTGAAAATAGTCTGATCAATCAACTCGCAGATAGCGGAAAAATCGATCTGTCCTCATTGGATACGGGTGAAGGCTTGATTCAAATTGTTCCTAAAGCTTTTGGTGGCGACCATTCCGCCATGGTTTTGACTGGATCAGATCAGTCCGGCGTCGATAGAGCTATGGAGCAAGTTGCTCTGATTTTCCCCAATTTACAGGAAAGAGGAAAAGATCGCACAACTATAGAGGATGTCGAAGGAGACCTTTGGCGGGTTCTATCGGGAAACTCTCCAGCAGGACAAGCAGCCATAGGCATGTATAAACTAAAACAGATCTCAGAAAAACTTTCGGCAAAACAATCCTCTGAGGTAAACGTAATGATGTCAGTGGAAAAAGCAGATCCTGGACTACAAGACTATGTCCAAAAGTATTCTGAGGAGATTTTTCCTGAAACCAATGTCAAGGTTACGATAGATGATCGAGACGTTCAAAGCGCAAAGACGATTTTCCAAGAAGAGAAGATTTTTGATTCGGAATTAGATCAATTCTGGAGACTCTTTAATGACCAGATTCTTCCGAGCGCAACTTCCGCACGAGAAATTGTCGTCCAGGCACGACTTAGCGAACCGCCCGAATTACGTCTTCAATTAGAAAACCAAGTGCGTCAATTACTAGTAGACGCAGGCACCTCACCCTCTGAAACACATGTAACGATCCTTTCAGCTTTCAAGCAGGGATACTCTTGGCTGAATGAGGTGATAGCCCCACAGCTCCAAGACGAAGAAATAGGTGAAATTGTCATCAAATTCTTGCGAAACGATCCTCCAAAAGACTGGCCGCAACAAGCTATTAATACCCCAGTGAGGTGGTTACATGAAATTTTTCCTATTGATGAAGTTTTTTCGAGAGATCTTTCGATCGATCTAGATCAAATTCGCTTTGAAGAGGTTACAGAGGGACCTACCTACTCAATCACAATTTCAGACATATCTGGGAATACCATCTTGAGTGATGCTTTCGATCCAAAATGGGTATTGAGATCCTATTTCGACCGTTTTCAGGACTACGAAAAGGTTAGAGTTACTACGGGTTGGCTGGAGGCCGAAGTAGACGGTAAGATACTAGTCGATGAAAGAATTATTACAGACCCTGAAATTTTCTGGGATTATTATCAAGAAAAGACCCTTCCTGCTATTTATGACTATGTAATGGAGCGTCATAAAGGAATGCCTTGGGGAGGAGATCGTGATGCCCCATTTTTTGGCGAACTCACCCTAGAACTATATATGAGCGAACCAGATTATCGAATTGGGATCGACAATGAAATCCATGCACCTATGGACGCACTGCACGAAGAGATCTACTTCGGAACTATCGAATTCTTTGATGTCTTAGGACGCAATTCCCGTGGACAGGGACTCCTTTTCCCAGGCAGAATAATACCTATTATGCGGCCCCAGTCGAATGGAAAGCCACCTCGTATGAACCTGACATTTACTGGGTTTGCTACTTCCCGTCCTGCCTTAGTGGTCGACTATCAGGATGAAACTGGACCTCAGAAAGAAATCAGACTAGATATTCCGAAAACCACCTTAGAAAAACCTTCAGCACAATTGGCTAAGGTAAAAAATGAGATTTCAGGTCTTACACACTTAGCTCTTAGAGTCCATACAGATACTGAGCATGACCTACGAGACAGTTTGATAACTGTGGCATCTTCAGAGAATGTCGATCGAACCATGGTTTCTGCTGCCCAGATTGAGGCGACTATTAGAGAAATAACCCTGCTCCACAATGCTGGGCTTTATCTGAAAGAATTGTCCTATCCTGGGCTGACTTCACTGGAAGTATGGGCCGAATGGACACATCAATTGGACCCTGAAAAACGAAGGACCGCTGTATTGGCCAGTCCTGGATCATCGACAGCCAACCCACATTGGCGAACTTTGCTTCCTGCAAATTGGGAGTACACTGGAGAGCGTATAGTCCAATGGGATACACCGATTCCTCCCAATGAAGGCCACGAGATGTTAGCAAAAATGAGTGCCACGTTCACAGAAGCAACGATGTACCACGCAGGCCAGTCTTATCTTGGTAAGGATATCTGGGCAATGGATCTAATGCCCGAGATTTCTCAGACACATTGGTCACATATGAAAGCATCCGCCTTTAAGCCAACTGTAATATACTCGGCAAGACAGCACGCTAATGAAGTTTCCTCAACGAGTCATGTGCTCCGTCATGCAGAACTTATTTTGACTGATCCTGAACAAAGATCAAAACTTAACAAGGTAAATGTGGTCATTCATCCCTTTACCAACCCAGATGGGGCACAGATCGCCTATGACCTTCATCAAATCACACCGGACTACATTCTACACGCTGGCTACTTAGGTTCATTAGGAAGGGACGCGACCTCTGGAAATGATGCAGACCATCCCATTTATCCAGAATCCAAAGTACGAGGTGAACTTTGGGAAACCTGGCTTCCAGATATTTTCCTTAATCCACATGGCTATCCCAGCCACCAAGTAGTCCAGTTATTCAGTGGGTACACTGGGTTAGTGCGTCAAGGTAGAGTCACAGAAAGAAACTGGGGTTTCAACAAAGGTTGGTTTATGCCAGGCTTTAGTTTCATCGATAGTCCTGATTTTCCCAGACACAAAGATGCTGCCTTCCTGATTCGTGACCACATCACCTCAAAAATCAATTCGAATAGGGATGTGTTCGATTTGAACCAACGAATGTATGCTCGCTATCGTCGTTACGGCGCCGACCACGATCCTGAAGTATTCCGTCTGCCTATGACGGACAGCGTATTAATTCAAATGCCACTTAAAGGTTCGACTGGAAGCAGTTCGGGTTCAAGGGGTTACAACCCACGAGTTACAATCTGGAGTGGGACTACTGAAGCACCAGACGAAACGGCCTATGGACCATATATGGAACTTGTTGCTAAAGCAGGCCTGTCTTGGGATGAAGCTATCCTAGACTATCTATCTGAAGGAAACCATCGAATAGAAAGAAGTGGATCCAAATTTTTCGGAGGTGTGTCCTTAAAAATGAAACGTCCTAGGCCACCTAAAAATCCCACAAATTAAAGTGATCAGCAAAAATCAAAATATAGCTAGTCTCAACTTGCGATACAGTAAATGACACGTCATTTTCCGTTAATTCCTTGCAATATCTAGAGTAGCAAGACCTAAGCCTTTACATGTCCGAGGAGTATTATGGAAGTCTCAAAACAAAGTGACATCGTAGACAATCAAGAAAGGATAGTCTCTCTGTCACCAAGTTCAGGAAAAATCGGGGAAAAAATTGCCGTCTCTACGGATCGACTATTTTCCAATACACTATTCTTAATCGGATTCGGCGCACTCGGCGGTAATCAAGAAATCCTAAGCGAAGTAATGACTGACGAAGACGGAAACCTTGAAGCGATCGTGTCCGTACCTCTTTGGGCAAGTCGCGATTTGGATAACTTCTTCTTCGTGGCCTCAGGAGACGGCCTGCAACAACCTTTAGCATATTCAGAAGAATTTGAGATTATCGAAACTCGGCGTTAGTTGCCGACAGTCTTTAGAATATGAATGGATGCAAGAGAAATCACCTCTACACTAGATCTTGAGCACTTATGAGAAAAAAGACTTACACAATAGACGCTGACATCTCCAAGGCTCATACACCCCCGTCCTCTGTATACTCTGATCCGCTAAATTTCGAACATCAGAAAGAAACCATTTTTGCTAAAACTTGGCAGTTCGTTCCCGATGCAACAACAATCAAAGCCCCAGGACATGTTTTACCTTTTAGACTCCTAGATGGTTGTCTCTCTGAACCACTTTTACTCACGAGGGATGATAATGAGGAGCTGTGTTGTCTCTCCAATGTCTGTACCCACCGTGGAGCCTTGGTAGTAGAAGGAGAAGGACACCTAAGAACTCTACGTTGTCGCTACCACGGCCGAAAATTCCATCTTGATGGTAGATTCATTTCCATGCCCGAATTTGACGGTGTATGTGATTTCCCCGACACCTGTGACAATTTGCCCCGCCTACCACTTGAAAACATAGGACCTCTGTTCTTCACCAGTCTCGATCCAGCTATACCTTTCGATGAATGGATGGCTCCTATTTTGGAACGGGTCGGTTGGCTCCAACTTGAAAAATACCGTTTTGATCCACTCTCTTCTCGAGATTATACCTTAAACGCAAATTGGGCCCTTTATTGCGACAACTATCTAGACGAACTGCATATTCCCTATGTACACCCAGTCAGCTTAGGCGGCCTTGATTACGAAAATTATAAGACTGAGTGCTTCCCTTGGGGAAACGTTCAGTTTGGTTCTAGCCCAACAAAAGAGTTTCCTATTTTTGATCTACCCTCTGACCACCCTGACTTTGGACAACCGCTTTCCGCTTTTTACTTTTGGTTGTTCCCCAATCTCATGTTGAATTTTTACCCCACACACATGCAAGTGAATGTAGTTCGTCCACTTTCCCACAACCGAACGAATATCTCTTTTTTGAACTACCTCACGGAGGATACAGAATACTTCCCTGCACACATGGCAACTTCACACAGAGTGGAAATGGAGGACGAAGAAGTAGTAATGTCTGTGCAATCTGGAGTTTCTTCTAGGCTATACGATCGAGGAAGATACTCTCCTCGACGTGAAACTGGCACACATCATTTCCACCGACTTCTCAGCCATTTCGAACAACTTTAGCAAAAAGGATCACGAGGATGAAACCATATTGGAATAGATCCCTAGTATTGGCGCTTGCAGTGATCTTCAGCTGTACCTCTGGAGACCCTGATAAATATTCTTCCCTAGAGGAACGAGTCGAGAAACACCTCGGATCGCTAAATGCCCAAACCACTTTCTATGCAAAACATCTTCCTTCTGGAAAAGAAATTTCTATTAGGGCAGATCAGCCTGTGAACCCTTTGAGTGTTATTAAGATACCCATGATGGTTTTGGCTTTTCGCGACGTCGAGGATGGACTTCTTGATCTTGATCAACGCTACTCGGTAAAACTGGAAGATATGCGAGGTGGGAGTGGCCTACTACAGACTTTTACTCCAGAGCTCACGCCGACCTTCAAAGATCTTATTACACAAATGATCATCACCAGTGATAATACTGCTACTGACATCATGCTCAATAAATTAGGAATGGATCGAGTCAACACTTTTCTTCGAGAAGCAGGCTACCTGGAGACCACCATTTTAAGTTCGACAGGAGATTTATTTCGCAATCTGAGAGCTTATTCAAATCCTTCTGCTAAAGATTTTTCAGACCGTGAGATTTTCGAACTTCAGTCTCCTCTAGATTCAGACTCTAATGATCACTCTTTCACATTTGAAGGGGATTCCACAAAATGGCTCGGGCGAACCACTGCTCGAGAAATGGGGAGACTGTTGGAACAACTAGGAAACGCTGAACTTACTTCTAAAGAATCGGCAGAAGAAATGACTGCCATTTTGAAAAACCAAATGTACAGCTCTAGAATACCTCGTTTTCTCCGAGGAAAAGCAACTGTTGCACATAAAACCGGCGACTGGCCTCCCCACGCCGGTAATGATGTCGGCATTCTTTACTATGAAGGCGGACCCTCCATTATCAGCGTGTTCACCAATCAAAACCGAGGGGATTTTGTTGAACTGGAGGCGACAATAGGGCGAATAGCTGAAGACCTTATTAATACCTGGAATTAAGTCCAACAGTGCTTTTGATCGATCTATCAAGGTCCATCAAACAATACATCAATAGGATCATCAAAATGTTGTCATCAAGAAGAGAATTTTTAAAAACCGCTACTAGCATGAGTGCTGCTATGGCATTCGGGACTTTGCCTAGGCTTCCGAGTACTTCAAAACGACTGCTAATTCTTGGAGGAACTGGGTTTATTGGACCTCATATGGTCCGTTATGCTGTAGATCGAGGTCACCAGGTGACAATCTTCACCCGTGGCAACTCCAAAGTTGACTTACCTAATGATGTGGAACGGCTGGTTGGTGACCGTAACGACGATCACGCTGCCCTGCAAGGAAGAACCTGGGACATAGTCCTAGACAACAATGCTCAAGATTACCGTTGGGTCGCAGCAAGTACATCATTATTGGAGCATTCTGTAGATCACTACATCTTAGTCTCATCGATATCCGCTTACGATTTAAATAGCTTCGGCTGGACCCATTCAGACCAAATATTAATGGAACCAAAGGTAGACGAAGGCTATCCTCGAATAGAATCTCCGGTCGGCTGGAACTATGGAGACGAAGCTCCCTATGGACTTATGAAAACGCTATCTGAAGATATCGTTCACAATGCATTCCCTGGGAAAAACACCGTCGTGCGTCCTGGCTTAATCGCAGGTCCTAAAGACCCAACTGATCGCTTCACCTACTGGCCAGTCCGCTTGGCAGAAGGTGGTGAAATTTTAGCCCCTGGCAACCCCAAGCATTCTAATCAAGTGATCGACCAACGAGATCTGACCGAATGGATAATCCGACTAGCCGAAGACCAAGTCGTAGGTGATTTTAACGCAACGGGACCTGCTACCAGAATGTCCATGGAATCTATGCTTAATCGAATCGGTGCAGCTACCGATGGCTCCTACAAACTAACCTGGATCCCAGAATATTTTCTTGAGGCTGAAGGGCTATCTCCTTGGAGAGACATCCCCACCTGGATCCCAGGAGATCCACTCATGCTGGTCGATATTAATCGAGCCATTGCAGAAGGCCTAACTTTTCGACCACTGAGATTAACTTCTAAGGATACGCTAAAATGGCATGAAACTCGTCCGGAAAAGGAGCGCTTCAACCCACTATTCGGAATGTCGAGAGAAAGAGAAAGGGAAGTTTTAAAAGCATGGAGTGCAACTACCAAGTGATGAGCAGAATCAATTCTCTGGCAAAACATCCCGTGAATTTCAATAAAAATCCATCTCTTTTCCCTATCAAGAAAAATTGCCTTTATTTAGCTAACTGTGCTATCGGACCAATGTACTATCCCTCATTGAAGAAGGTACAGGAATTCCTTCACATGCAATCAGAATCTGGCTTGCTAGTTGTCGAGCACTATGGAGAAGTTCTTTCTACTTTTCGAGAAAAAGTGGCCACCCTTCTAGAGACTGATCCCAAAAATATCGCTCATGTGAGTAATACAGCTACGGGCATTAACATGCTGGCTAACGGATACCCATTTGAAACTGGAGATCAAGTACTAAGCTATGTACATGAGTTTCCTTCGAACCATTATCCTTGGGTTCTCCAGGAGAAAAGAGGTGTAGAACTAGTACTCCTACCCGACGCTAAAACCCCCAATGAGAAAACCTATCCAGGGCCATATCGTTGGTCATTTAAGGATCTTGAAAAAAATACTACAAAGAAAACTCGGATCATTGCTATCAGTCATGCACAATTTGCCAGTGGATATGCGGCAGACCTTAAAAAATTGGGCGATTTCTGCAAAGATCGAGACATTGATTTGGTGATAGATGCCGCACAAAGTCTTGGAGTATTACCAATTTATCCTGAAAGAAATGGCATCTCCGCAATTACAGCTTCGTCATGGAAATGGCTTCTTGGTTCCCGAGGATCGGGACTCTTTTATACGAACCCTCAGTTGAGAGAAAAACTTCAAATTACCTCGGTCGGTGATAGTACGATGAAACACCGCCTAGATTATCTCAACCATAACTGGGACCCCTTCACTAGTGCCCGAAAATTCGAATATAGCACCTTGCCTTGGGAGCATCTCATCAGTCTGCAAAAGGTGTTGGAGGATATCTTCATACCGCACGGAATGGAGGCTATTTCCGAAGAAGTCTTTCGTCTACAGGATATTTTGATTCAATCTATCGACCAAACATACATACATCCAATCTTATTTCCTTCTGCTAATCGCTCTGGGATTCTATCTCTTCAACTAGATTGTGACCCTCAAGATGTTGTTGCACAATTGAGAGATCAAGACATAATATTGACTAGTCAGGGTGGATACCTAAGAATCGCTCCACATTTCTACATTGAAGACTCAGATATGGTTCGAGCTGCACAAGCCATTTCTGAGTCAGTTAATTCCTTCAGTCGCAAAACACCTTAACCACTTAAAAAACTCTACCAGTACCACTCTTAAAAACTTAATTCTCAGAGCAATCCTGGTGGGTGTCGCTGATGCCAGTCAGTAACGGACTGGTAAAGATGTGACACACTTAGAATTTTATCATCTGCAAAAAGGTTGCCAATGATCGTTGTACAGATTGGCTGCTCGTGCTGAAATTCGTCTTCGTTGTTTGAATCTCCAAAATCGAACGGTAAAACAGCAGCAGGATGACCTGTCTGATTGGTCAATCGAGTTTCCCCTGAACCCGTCACAAACATATCAAAACCTTCCATCGCTTCAGCCATTTCTTGCATGAGAATTCTTCGACGGCGCTGTGATTGTACAAAGTCAAGAGCCGAAATAGCTCGTCCTCCGTGGAAACGCGGCGGACGAGCTTGATCTCCCTCTGCAGATTCAGGTACTGCTTCTAGTTCACCACCCGGAGCAACATAGAAATCAAAAGCTGCAGAAGATTCAACACCTAATGCATTTGAGCCACCTTCTGGGAGGCTGTGCATCGGTTCTGGATCAGCACCAAGCTCACGAAGTTTTGCCAGGAATGATTCTGGCGCATCCGCCATATACCCTATCTTCATCTCTGACAGGTTTGGGTTTTCTGTAAACCTAAAAGGAGCAGTTAAGGTCGATGGATCCTTTTCGTCCGATCCATGAATTGCATTAAACACTAGAGCGCAGTCTTTACTGCTCCTACACATTGGGCCTGGCTTGTCCATACTCCAAGAGAGAACCATGCCACCATGCCGACTGACCCTTCCAAATGTAGGCCTTAGAGCACTCAACCCTCCTCTTCTCGATGGACCAACAATAGATCCTTGTGTTTCTGTGCCGATAGAAAACCCAACTAGTCCTGCAGCAGTAGCAGATCCCGGACCTGCAGAGGAGCCACTAGAGCCTTGATCTGGATTCCAGGCATTACGCGTTTCTCCCCTGTACCAATTATCTCCTCTGGCAAACTCGCCCGTAGCCAATTTAGCTATCAGGACGGCTCCCGCTTCCCTTAAACGCACAACTAATTCAGCATCTTCATCTATCACCTGATCCTTGAAGTCCATAGATCCCCATGTAGTAGGGGCTCCAGTGACCGAGAATAGATCTTTTACACCCCACGGGATTCCATGTAAAGGTCCCTTCCATCTCCCTTGCTGCAATTCCGAATCTGCCCTTCGAGCTTCCTCATACGCTCTGTCTTCCAAAATTGTCACAGTACAGAACAGAATTGGATCAAATCTTTTCATGCGATCTAGGTAGATTTCAGTGAGTTCTACAGAAGAAATCTTTCTCTGACGGATCAGAGCAGCTAAACGGTAGACAGGAAGAAAGGCTATCTCAGCAGCATCTGTAGGGACCGGTCCAATCCAAGGATCAATCCCTATTTCATTTGAATGTAAGGAACTCCTTCCGTCTGCAGTCCACAATTTGTCCAAAAGGGCTCCCGTACCACCTGGATGGGCCTGGAACTGCAAAGCCGGAGACTCTCCATTGCCAAGAGGTTTTACCATCTCTTGTACCCGATGATCAGTCAGTGCAACAGCGCTGTCTCCTTCGAAATTAGTCTCAGAAGAAGCCGTCGAAGTTGTTCCAGCACCGATAGCCGCACCCGCAGCCATTTTTAAGAAGCTTCTCCGTTCCAAGCCCTGATGAACTTTAGACACTTCCTCTTGATCTAGCATATCGGAGCGTTTTGACATAATAGTCCTCCATATCTTCTAAGAATAATTCCAGAGTCTGTTTCATTGGATCAAACTAGTTCACATTTTTAAGATGGTCGACCTTTTCGAAGAATTACCCTTCAAGTTCAGGATTTTCATTTTCGGTCATTCCCATTATAGTACTTTTGGAATTCCAACAACCCATCGTACATTCTTTAAAGGTCTTCAACAGACCTGACAAGGCAAGAACATAGGGAGGGGAAAATGCCGATTTATGAATACCTTTGCAAATCTTGCGAGACTAACTTTGAGATGCTCGTCCGTGGAGAAATGACTGTAACCTGTCCGTCATGTGAAGCCACAGATCTAGAACGGCTCATCTCGTCCCCATCGGTGCATTCAACGTCTCGAAAGGCAATGAGCATGAAGGCAGCCAAGAAAAGAGATGTCTCTCAAGGAAAGGACAGGATGAATGAGCAGAGAAAGTACGAACTGGCCCACAACGACTAATCTGAAATGGTTGGATTACGGACTAGTCTGAACAGATCCCGAGACATAGACCTCTCTAGGATCTGTTCAGACTATAATTGTTTAACCGCCAAGTAGCTGGGACGCCATTGCTCCACGGTCTACAACTTGTCCATCCAGATAGACGGCCGAAATCTGACGTGTGTTGGTTATATCATCCAACGGATTGGCATCTAATACAATAAAATTAGCCTTCTTGCCTACTTCAACTGTACCAATATCTTCCATTTCCATTAAAGCAGCAGAATTTGCAGTAGCAGAAACAATCACATCGGCAGCACTCATCCCAGTCCGTACCATATCCTCCAGCTCCAAATGAGGAGCCCAGGGCGAACTCCCATCTGTACCAAAAGCCACCGTTATTCCCGCTTCGTGTAGTCTTAATAGATTCCGAGCCTGAATACCAAAGGCCTCTTGCGCAGCAGGACGTTCTACCTGGTTTTCCTCCATTTCCCCAAGTTCAGCAGCTCCGATTGTACCACTAAGCCAAGCCAAATCTGAGGGAACTCCCGGACCAGGCAAATTGGGCACCAAGACCACGTGAGGTCGGTCGGTCCATAGTTGGATAAGTTCGTCATCCACATCCGTATCTCTTATTCCATGAGCAAACATATCAATTCCAGCCCTAAGTAGGCCTTTAGCATCCTCCAGGCTGTAAACGTGAGCAGTAACACGCAAGTCGTTTTTGTGGGCCTCATCAATCACGGCCCCATAGAGCTCTGGAGTCAGACGGTCATAACTACCTCCCCTGCTGTCGACCCATATCTTTACAACATCCACGTTTTGTGCGGCCAATTCCGTCACTGCCGCTCTAGCCTCGTCTTCGGAAGTAATCCAATATGGCACTTCAGTTCTTCCAGGCTCTGGGCTGGTGATCCCTCGACCTGCAGATTGAGATCTCGCTGCATCAGCCAGTTCTTCCTTTCTCATCTGAAGACCGACTTCACCTTCATCCAACCCAAGACTAATTGTAGCTACCGTCCCATAGTATACCATGTGTTGTAATTGACTGATACGTTCAGTTCGATCTGAGGAAAGATGAAAGTGCGCATTGACTAAAGCTGGCATTACAGTAGATCCGCTTAAGTCAACGCTCGTTCCACTTAGCATCTCGCCAGCTTCACTCCTTGAACCCACCCAGGCAAAAATCTCATCTTTCACAACAAACACAGCATCCTCAATTACCCTTCCGTCTCCAGTAATGAGGCGAGCACCTTCAAAGACAGCTGTGGAAGACATTTCCTCTCTAGAATCACCACCAGCACAGCCCCACAAAACTGCTAATCCAACCAAGAACTTAAATCTCATTACTTCCTCCATTTTCTAGGAAATCATAGTGAACAATCATTTCTGAATACCAAAAGTTCAATCAGTGATCACGCTCCCATACAACTTTTCCACCCAGGACTGTCATATCTACCAGCATCTCCTCCAAACATGGATCCAGACACTCAAGATAACTATCAGCAGTAATCGCAAAATCAGCAAGCTTCCCTACTTCAAGTGTTCCTTTTATATCTTCCTCAAAAGTCAAATAAGAATACCCTTCTGTCGCAAACCGCAGTGCCTCTTCCCTTCCTATTTTCTGCTCCAACCCCATCACTCCGCCACTGATAGTATTTCTTGTTGTAAAATGGTGTAACATCCACCAAGGATTGTACGGAACCACCGGAGAATCCGTACCTAATGAAACTGGCACACCAGAAGACGCATAGAATCTTAGAGGAGTAGTAAATTCTGCTCTCTTCTTACCCCAATAATTAACTAAGCTAGGAGCAGCCAAGTACAAATGGTTTTGCACAGATAAAACCAAACCCAAATTTTTCATCTGGAGAACCTGGTCTTCATTGGAAATAAAAGCGTGTTCGATCGCCCATCGTCGACCCAACAGGGGAATCTCCTGATTAACCTGTTCATACACATCCAGAACAAGGTCAATGGCCGCATCGCCCACTGCATGAGTTGCTATCCGCCATCCTAGTCGATTGAACTCCTGAACCATAGCCAAATATGAGGACCTATCCATTGTTTGTAGCCCATAGAAGGAACCTTCCTCTCCCCATGGTTCAACATATGGATCTCTCATTAATCCGCCCTCGAAGCCACCATCTACACCCAACTTAACCCCACCAATCCTAACCCATTGATCACCCTCATCGGGTGTGGGCCAAGTCGAAATCGCTTCTCGCATGTCAGCTATCGTAGACGCTCTGGGAGCCCTGAGGAGGGCATTGACTCGAACAGTCAGCAGCCCGGCATCTCTCATTATTTTTAGAAGTTCATATTTAGACTGAGAAATCCCTGGATAACGGATACTCGTAATACCTGATCTATTCAGAAGGGCATGCTCTTCCCTTAGCTTCCCAAGTTCCATTTCCAAATCCGTTGGAGGTTCTTCTGGCAGGACCACCAAACGTTTTGCAAGATCAACCAATTCTCCATTCAATCTGCCGTCAGGATACCTTCCGATGCGCCCTCCTTCAACAGAAGTAGCCGATTCCTTTATGTTCCAATGCCTTAGAGCAGCACTGTTAAGGATATACTCGTGACCACCACGAACCACGACGACTGGATTTTGGGAAATCCTGGAATCCAAATCATCACGAAGAGGAAGGCGTTGCTCTTTTAGCTGACCTTCGTGCCAATCACTGTTTGTCACAATGATTCCACCTGTCGGCAGTTCACTCGCCCTCTCTACGATCCTGTCCAGCAAGTCGTCCATTGATCGCACTGCTGCGAGATCTACCCCCAAACCTCCTCCAACAGAATGAAAATGATTGTCAGCCAGTCCAGGAATGACACTACGATCTCTTAGGTCTATCACCTCTGTAACAGGCCCAATCAATTTCCTTATCTCAGAAGATGTTCCAGTAGCTTGGACCTTGCCATCTCTCACAGCAACGGCTTCTACAACACCCTCAGAAGTCAGAGTGATAACCTGTCCACCTACCAATGCAAGGTCAGCAAATTCCATTCTGTCCTGTTGGCAAGCTACAACCACCGACACAAAAAGTACCAGCAGGACAGAATGAGACATTTCCGCAAGTCTAACCCCAAGCGTACCAGTCAGATTTGGGCAGCCCATGTTACTTCAATTGATTAGTTTCAAATCCTGAACACTTGCGGCTTGTTCCGTCATTTTCCACCAGAACCTTCTTCCGAAATAGTCTTGGGTTCGGATTCCGACTCCAAAGTTTCCAAGACCTGACGCCACTCGAACTTGTTCCCCAATCCACGTACATAGTGATCCATCCACGCTTTTTCACTCACTGCTTTCACTAATCGATTTCGAGGCTGTGTTATCCCGTGAGTGCGCCCAGGATACATGAATAACTCTGTTGGGACATGTAATTTTTTCAAGGCCATGTGTAATTCGACTGATTGCGGACTTGGAACCCTAGGATCACCCTCTACGACATGGATCATCGTCGGTGTACTAGCACTAGCTATATACTTCAAAGGTGATTGATTCCAGTACGTATCAAAGTTCTCATACAAAAACTCGTCCCCAATATAAAACTGTCGATTTCGCTGCACATCACTTTGAGCGTACATGCTGATCCAGTTCATAGTTCCAGCTCCAGAACTAATCGCCTTAAACCGATCGGTATGAGTAAGGATCCAATTAGACCAATGGCCGCCAGCACTCCACCCAAGAGCCCCCATTCTATCTCCGTCCACAATACCCTCTTCAATCAGGTAGTCCACACCAGTCATGATGTCATCAAAGCCCAGGGTGAAATAATCTCCAACAATATCTGTTCTATGGGCATTCCCATAATTAACTGAACCACGATAATTTGGCCTTAGAACTGCATAGCCCGCACCTGCGTAGACCTGCGAATTGTAACCGCCATTGAAATCCAGTTGATCTGCACCAGCTGGACCTCCATGAATAGCAACGATTAAAGGATACCTTTCCCCCTGTTCGTATCCCACGGGATAAACCAGCACGCCTCCAACGGTTTTTCCATCAGTCGAAGTCCAGTTGACCTCTACCTGGTCACCCAAAAGCATACCGTTGACCTGAGGGTTAACGTCTACAAGTTGCACCCAGGAAGATCTATCCCCTACTCCCTCGATGTCAGAGGTCGTGAAAAGTGTTGGTGGTGTCTTCGGATCAGCATAGCCGATCAATATCTGACCACTGTCTGCATCTCGATTGACAGATAATCGAGCTTTTTCATCGGTAATTTGCCTCACTCTATTATTTTCGATGTCCAATGCATGCAGCTGTGTTGTAACCTTGACGCCTGCATTGAAATAAATAGTTCTTGAATCTTCAGACCAAAAACCCATCCGTAGACTCTGATCGAAAGAGGAACCTAGCTTTCTAAAGGTGCCACCCTCATCATCGACCGCCCTTAGATAAATCCGATTTTCAGTCATAGAATACGCGGACAGATCGTCAGGTGCGGAAAAAGCAATCCACCTACTGTCCGGAGAAAAACTTGCGAGACTCTCTCCAACTTCATAATTGTCAGTCAGGCGCTCTATAGACCTGGAGCGTACTTCCAAAAGATATTGGTCGGTATATAACCTTCCCCCAGTGATATTTCTCTCATATCTCTCTGGTGAACCACCCGCAAAAGCGATCCACGCACCATCAGAAGAAATAGAAAAACTACTGACGCTATAAGCATCGTCATCTGTCATCCGACTCTCAACAAGGTCATCCATAGCGATTTTCCATAAACTAGCAAGAGAGGTGACCATATTTTTCACATCGACGCTGAAACCTTCATCCAAACGTTTCCGATTGTCTTCATCCATCGAGTTGGCTCGCGTAAAATAGACAGTTCGACTATCTGGAGACCATTCCCAGTCGTCAATCCCAGAAGCACCCCGGGTGACCTGAAGTGGTGTAGATCCCAATATGTCATCCACTGGCAATCTGTATAGCTGTTCCCGACCTTCTTCTCCACTCCTATAAATCAGCCAGTCTCCATCTTTACTAAATGCAAAATCTGCAACTCCCCATTTCGCATCAGTGACTGCCCGTGCTTCACCACCATCTGGACGCATCATATAAAGCTGCTGACCTCTAAGTTCTTCTGTCTGATCCCTGTCGGAAGCAAACACAAAGAATGCGCCATCCTTAGACCAAGCAGGTGAAGTTTCATTCTTATCCTGGGTGAAAGTAAGCTGGCGAGTTGACTCCACACCTTCTTTCATTGAAACCAAATGCAGATCGGACTGAGATTTGTCTTTCCCCCAATCTGGCGTAGTGACAGAATGAAGCAGCCATTCCCCATCAGGGCTTGGAGTCCAAGATCCTGACCGAGCGAATTTCTGTGCATCTAAGAACGTCATCGGTCTGGGTTCAACTACAGAAGCCTGTCCGTGTAGCGACGCAACATTAGCAATCATAAACAATGAAACTGTAAACAATAAATTAGTGTGGCTCTTCCAGCATTCAATCGTCAGCATTTTTACCTCAATGAAATGGTTTTAGTATACTTGCTAACATACTACCCCATCTTAGCTCACAACACTCTCTAGGTCACTCCTCCTATCCATTAGCAAAACCTACGACATATACCATTAGACTTACGTCGTGATTACGAAAACAGTCGACGTAGATTGTTGCCTGATATATACTTCACGCTATCTAATACCAAAACTAAAAGCCTGAGAACAACACTTGAAAAGAATTCTCATCACAGGAGCTGGTGGACAGATCGGCTCTGAACTCGTCACTTCACTGCGGGAGCGATATGGAGCAGACGCTGTTCTGGCAACAGATATACGCCCTCTATCCAACACTGTCTGCGATTCGGGGCCAACTGCAATCTTAGATGCTCAAGATCAGAATGCTGTTGCACAAGCGACTGTCGCACACGGTACAGATACCATTTTCCACCTCGCTGCGATTCTATCTGCAGCAGGAGAAACGAATCCAGATCTAGCCTATCAAATCAATATGGGGACACTCCGTTCTGTCCTGGAAGTTGCACGTCTTGAAAAGTGCTCTGTATTCACACCCAGTTCTATTGCTGTCTTTGGACCAACAAGCCCTAAAGAGAATACCCCCCAAAACACAGTAATGAGACCGACCACCATGTACGGCGTTACTAAAGTGGCTGGCGAATTACTTTGTGACTACTACCATAGGAAATACGGAGTTGACACTCGCGGTGTCCGATACCCAGGTCTGATATCGTATGGCACTCCACCAGGTGGAGGAACCACAGATTGGGCAGTAGACATCTTTGTGCAAGCTGTCAAGAAACACTCTTACGCCTGCTTTTTAAAGGAAGACACTACGCTACCCATGATGTATATGCCAGATGCTGTTGAAGCATCCATTCAATTGATGGAGGCCGATCCGAACAATCTGGTCCATCGCAACGCTTTCAACGTTACAGCGATGCACCTCAATCCTCAAACACTGGCCAAAGAGATCAAAAAGCACATTCCAGCATTCCAAATAGAATACAAAGTAGACCAGCATCGTGAATCTATAGCCCAAAGCTGGCCAAGAACTATTGACGACAGTGCCGCCAGACTAGAGTGGGGCTGGTCTCCGAAATATGATCTCGCGGATATGACCGAAGAAATAATCAATGAACTTTCCCGCTCTGTATAACCTGGTGACAGATATACTAACAACCTACAGGAGATGACTAGATATGCCCTCCGATCGTTTGACTCATATTTTGGAGAGAGAGGTGGCAGAGCTAAAAGCAACTGGCATCGCGAAAGGTAAAGAAAACATTGTAGCTGAAGTTCGCCAAGCTGAAGAGAGCCGAGGACCTCGTTTTCTCTTGGAAGGCGAAGGCCAAAAAGAATTTATTCGCCTAAACTCTAATTC
>JAPKDG010000017.1 GCA_028822645.1 Longimicrobiales bacterium
ATGCTCTCCACAAGGTTCATTCCGGAGATGATCCTCAGGATATGCGAAATATGGGTGGTCTCCGAAAGTTTATGCCCATCACTTGTGTTCTCATGTGGGTGGCCACTTTGGCGATATCTGGTGTTTGGCCTTTTTCGGGATTCTTCTCAAAAGATGAAATCATCTGGATGACTGGAAGCTTGGCCATGGCAGAATCTTCTCCTTTTCCACTACTCTACAAGCTTTACTGGTCAATGGCGTTGTTGACTGCCCTTTTAACAGCGTTCTATATGACCCGATTTATGGTAATGACTTTCCACGGTAAGAATCGGACAACTGAGGGAGCTCAGCCTGAAATAATAGAAGCCCCCAAATTAATGTTACTACCGTTGATGGTGTTAGGATTCCTATCCCTCTTTGGGGGATGGATCAACGTCACTCCTGATCTGATGAAATCTGCCGTAGGTGGATTTGGTTTTTTGCCAATGACAGACTGGTTGCATCATTGGTTAGAGCCAATCATATCCGAGAGTGTCACGATACAATTGGACAATGTTGGCGAATTGGGCCACCAGTCTCCTCTTGGAGGTGGAGAAGTTTCATGGGCTTTGATTTCCACGGCTGCGGCAATCTGCATAGTGACAACCACTATTTATCGTATGTCCAAAAATGAAGTAAGATCAGTTGGGTCCAAATCAAATGATGGAAAAATTTCACAATTGCTTTATAACAAGTGGTATGTTGATGAATTGTACGACCAGTGGATTGTTAGACCGTTATGGAGAATATCCCACTTTTGCTGGAAAAAATTCGACCAAGGCTTGATTGATAGAGCAGTAAATTGTTCTGGAAGAATTGCGAAGGGTATCGGTTGGTTCGGCAGCCTTTTTCATACGGGACAGGTAAATACTTATGCTTTCTTCTTAACTCTTGGACTGCTAGCAGCTCTTATCATGGTCATGTCCTAATATGCTGACATCTTTTTTCAGCCAATCCTGGTTACTCCAATCGATACTATGGCTTCCATTGATTGGATCTGCCCACGTACTAGTAACACCTCGCTCCAGTGCAAAAATTACTGCACTATGCTGGAGCGCGTTCGTTTTCTTGCTGAGTGTTTCGTTGTGGTGGACATATAATCCCGGCAGAGGCCCTGGGTACCAGCTTGCCAGTTCAATTGATTGGATAGAAACATTTGGAGTTAGCTACTCAATCGGCGTGGATGGAATTAGCCTCTTCATGATACTTCTGACTACCCTTATAACTCCCATAGCCATTCTTGGATCCTTTGAATATATAGAACAGAGAGAGAGAGCCTTTTACTCCCTAATGCTATTCCTAGAGTTTGCAGTCCTGGGAGTATTCTCGTCCACAGATATGTTCCTATTTTATGTCTTTTTCGAAATAACCCTGATCCCTATGTATTTCATTGTGGGCATCTGGGGAGGAAAAAGAAGAATATACGCGGCGGTGAAATTCTTTTTGTATACCTCATTTGGCTCTCTGTTAATGCTGATAGGAATCCTTTATATGTATACAAAGGGTGGATCCCAGTCTTTTGCTATTAGTCATTTCCTTGAGATACCATTAAGCCTAACAGAACAATTGTGGTTATTTGGGGCCTTTGGCTTAGCTTTTGCCATTAAGATACCGCTTTTCCCTTTTCACACTTGGCTGCCTGATGCACATGTGGAAGCTCCCACACCTGGCTCCGTAATACTCGCATCGGTTTTACTGAAAATGGGAACATATGGATTCGTTCGAATTGTACTACCTTTTTTCCCGCTAGCTGTTAGTTCGCCCATTGTTGTTACTGCACTTATGGGTTTGGGTGTCTTGGGTATTTTGGTTTGTGCCTGGATAGCGGCGGTCCAGCCGGATGCAAAAAAACTAATAGCCTACACCTCGGTTGCACATATGGGCTTCGTTGTGCTGGGGATCTTTGCACTGAATGACACTGGGTTGCAGGGAGCGATGATAATAATGATTTCCCATGGACTATCTACTGGGGCACTTTTCCTTTTAGTTGGCATGCTATACGAGCGTAGAAAAACACGAAATATTGCTGATTTCGGTGGTCTGGCAACGATGGTCCCTTGGCTGACAACTGTCTTTCTGATTTCTGCATTCGCCTCAATAGGCGTTCCAGGGACCAGTGGGTTTACAGGTGAATTCTTGTCCTTGATTGGGGCTTTCGAAGTCCAACCAACCATGGCTATTTTTGCGGCCGGTGGAGTTGTCTTCGCAGCCTACTATATGCTACCTATGATCCAGAGCATTTTCTTTAACAAGAACAACGTGAAAGAAGATGCTGAAATGAACGATCTTTCCAAGAGGGAAATACTTATTCTAGTTCCTCTTATGGTTGGTATCGTTTGGCTGGGAGTTTATCCAAAACCGTTCATGGACAGAATGGCTCCATCTCTTGAGGAGATCATTGAGAGGGTCGAGACAGCTCGAGAGACTAATGAAATCACAGCTCGGGATGTCAAATCTGAAAACCAAGAGACAGCACTCTGGATTCATTCAAGCGGCCCTCCGGATATCTCTACTGTAAAATGTAGGGAGTGTTAAATGGACTTCACTAACCAATGGCATTATCTCCTGGCGATGGCACCAGAGATTGTACTGATAGGATTTGCCATTGGATTGCTTCTCTTTGGAGTTAGTAGAGATAAGTCCCAGGACAGCATGAAAAACCGCGACTTAGGTTGGATTGCTTTACTAGGAGTTACGGTTTCTGCGTTTGGGAATGGCTGGCTCTATGCTTCTGCTAGTTCATCGTCCCAAGGGATAGTGACAGTGGACACTTATTCACTACTGGCCAACTGGATTCTCTTGCTTTCACTGGCAATGGTTATTTTGATTTCTGTTCCATATGTAGAACGCCAAAAACTCCAAGCCCCCGAATATTTTGCCCTACTAATGTTTGGCACTGTCGGTCTCATGGTAATGGTGGCGTCACTGGACCTGATGTTAATATTTATTGGTCTTGAAATTGCTTCCATTTCGATCTATGCCCTTGTAGCTATAGATCAAAGAAGCTCTCGGGGTGCTGAAGCTGGACTGAAGTACTTCTTGCTAGGAGCCTTTTCAACGGGGATATTCCTATATGGTGTAGCTCTTATCTATGGCGCCACTTCATCGGTTAATTTGGTTGCCATAGCCGACACTTTCGTGGACGGACAATCAAATGAATTGATGCTACTGGTTGGCACTATCATGCTGGCCGTAGGCTTCTGTTTCAAGGTGTCTGTTGTACCCTTCCATATGTGGACCCCTGATGCCTATGAGGGTGCTCCTCTTCCAGTTACTGCTTATATGTCAGTGGCTGTTAAGAGCGGTGCTTTCCTGACATTCTACCGTGTCTTCTCCGTATATTTGGAAGGTGCCCACCATTCATGGTCCGAGGTTCTTTGGGGACTGTCGATCCTTACTATGGTAGGTGCTAATTTAATCGCACTTACACAAAATAATATAAAGAGGTTGCTCGCTTATTCTGGTATAGCTCATAGTGGCTACCTACTGATGACCCTTGTGGCTAATAACGCTACATCTCAATCTGGGTTATTATTTTACTTAACAGCCTACGTCTTATCTAGCCTCGGCTTGTTCGCAGGGATTGTCTTTGTTTCGAATCAAAGTGAAACCAATGTCGATGTGGAAAATTATTCGGGTCTTGGAGTTAATTATCCATTTATAGCTTTCGCCTTGACTGTCTTCCTTCTGTCTCTTGGCGGGTTCCCAGGGACCGGAGGATTCATAGGTAAAGTTCTGATTTTACAGGGATCCTTGGAAAGTGGTCACATATCTCTGGCTGTGGCCTTAGTACTTAGCACACTGATTTCATACGGATATTACTTAAGGATCGTTTGGCTAATGTGGATGAAAGATCCATTAGCTCAAGATGCTGACAATCCAAGCTCACCAACTGTTGTACCAATGATACTGCAACTACTCCTGGTTTTCACTTTAGTTTCTGTGATATACCTGGGCCTCCTACCTGGACAGTGGATTGAATTCGTAGAATCTATAGCGATTGGTAAATGACGCCTCACCTGACTCAGCCGAACAACTTTATCAAAATAGGTAGAGTGTAAACTATGCAGGGAATAGATTCTATTTTCAGGGAATACGATATCAGAGGAATTGTCGGGGAGGAGCTAACCTCCCAAGTCTTCGAAGACTTGGGTTCCGCTTTTGGTTTAATTGTAGCTGAGCAGACTCAAGGTTCCCCAACAATTGTTGTAGGTAGGGACAATCGACCTTCATCTCAAGAATTGGCTGCAAGTTTTATAGAAGGATTGATCTCCTCGGGCGCTATGGTCACAGACATCGGAACAGTCCCAACACCGATGGTCTATTGGTCCGAGACGGAGCTGCATGTGGATGCAGGCGTGCAGATAACAGGCTCACACAATCCAGTAGAATGGAACGGTGTCAAGATGAGCCTAGGGGGACGGCCTTTTTATGGACAAGATATCCAGCGGCTAAAAAAACTTCACTTAGCTGAGAAGCATTCTAATGAAAGGGGTGGCTATTCGAGGACTGATATTACAAAGGGTTACATCCAAGATATTGTTGCTCGATTCCAACTCAAGAGGCCACTGAAAGTTGTCCTAGACTGCGGAAATGGTGCAGGATCACTAGTTGGCGTGGACATCCTGACAGGCATAGGTGCTAGAGTCGTTCCACTTTACTGTGAATCTGATGGCACATTTCCAAATCACCATCCTGACCCTACCGTAGATGAAAATCTCAAGGATCTCATCGATAAGGTTAAGGAAGAGAATGCCGACCTCGGTATAGCATTCGATGGTGACGCTGATCGAATCGGAGCTGTCGATAATAAGGGCCATATAGTTAGGGGCGACTTATTACTTCTACTATTGGCACAGGACATATTGCAAAAGAATGGCCAAGCAAAAATGATATTTGATGTTAAGTGTTCCCAGGTGGTGCCTGAAGAGTTCGTAAAAGCTGGAGGCCAGGCAATCATGTGGAAGACCGGCCATTCTCTCATCAAGAAAAAAATGAGTGAGACTGGAGCGGATATAGCAGGGGAGCTTTCTGGCCATATTTTCATCGCAGATGGTTATCTGGGATTTGACGATGCGCCGTATTGTGCGGCTCGACTATTAGAGTTGGCGTCCCGTTCGGATGAAAGCTTTTTCGATATGGTGAACAAATTCAGAATTTATGTCAGCACACCTGAGATTCGGATAGAAGTACCTGAATCACAGAAAAGGAAAATTATAGAAGCTGCCACGGATCATTTTGCAAGCAAATATGAAGTTATCTGTGTAGATGGAGTCAGGATTCTATTTGAAGGAGGCTGGGGTTTGTTGAGAGCGTCTAATACCCAGCCAATTTTGGTGGCCAGATTTGAGGCGGAAAAGGCTGACCAACTGCAAGATATTCGCTCAGAAGTCGAAGGATGGCTCATCACACAAGGGGTAACAATATAGTGAAACTGAAGAATTTTTGGCGAGATAGGGGTATAGTCCTACTGGTTTCTATAGCTTTTTTAATGGTATTCTTTGGTGAATTCGTTTCAAAAGTATATTTAGATAAACTATGGTTTGAATCTTTGGGATACTCTCAGGTATTTTGGAAAAAATTGCTGTGGGAATGGGGAGGACGCCTTACAGTAGGCTTATTCGCTTGTGTTTTTATTTACGTTAATTTGAAATTAGCCTGCAAATCTGTAGGCACTTTCCGTATTCGTCGCAAATTGGGTGACCTTGTAATTTCAGAAGAACTGTCGGCAAATTATTTAACCAAAATGGCTCTTATTATTTCCCTGGTTTTTGGAGCTTGGTTTGGGCTTGTGGCATCCTCGAATTTGGGGATGCAGATCCTCTTTACATTGACGAATACTGACTGGAAGATGATCGATCCTATATTTGGAAAAGACTTGAGTTTTTTCGTGATCAATCTTCCTCTCCTGGAAACATTAACAGGCTTGCTGATTGGCATGGTCACTCTGACTCTAGTCAGTGTGACGGTCACTGATGTGTTATCAGGGGTGATTGGAATTCCGAAAGGTATTGAGTGGACACCACCAAAGAATAAAGCCAAACAATTACCGAGAAAACATCTTTCTTCGCTTGGATTCATTTTGTTTATGCTTTTTTCGGGATCGACCTGGCTGTCCCGTTACGGATTATTAACGAATGGTAGCTCGAGTGTACAAAATATTTTTGGCTATACTGATTACCATGCGAGATTGCCAGTTCTGGTTGTGCTAACTGCACTGACCATTGTCGTCGCCGTCAGTATTTTTGCCGTGGGATTCCGAAATCTGAAGGCTACTCTGCCCATTGGTATTTCTCTTCTTTTGGTTTTCGGTTTTGTAGGTGGACAGGCTTACCCATCATTTGTACAAAAATTTAGAGTGGAACCGAATGAATTGGCACTCGAAGGAAAATTTATAGAGGACAATATTCGATTTACTCGAGCAGGTTTTGACTTGACAGATTTGGAACGAAAAACATTTCAGTATCAGCTACCGGATAACGGAGTGGATTGGTCAGAGGCCATGCAACAATTTAATGGGCTTCCCGTGTGGAGTGCTCCCGCTCTATTAACAACTTATAGACAATTGGAAGCTCGTTTTCCTTACTATGAGTTTTTCGGAGCTACGGTAGATCGATACAATACTGATAATGGGGTAATTCCTGTAGCTCTTTCTGTCCGGGAAATCCTACCCAGTGGTATCCAAGACCGGAATTGGCAAAATGTCCACATTCGGGACGAATATATCAAAGGAAACGGTATAGTTGCGAGTGTAGCTAGTGACCGCACTCCCGAAGGCAGGCCACCGATGCTCATTTCTGGAATTCCCCCAGACGCGATTGAGAGTAGCGAAGCTCCGGAAGAATTAATACTAACGAAACCAGCTGTTTATGTGGGATCTAGCCGTCAAGAATACGCTATACTGAATCAGAATTTGTCTATGGAAACGGAAGCTAATGAGAATGATATTGGCTCCCATGGTATACCACTAAATTCTTGGTTGAGAACTTTAGCTACAGCTTGGTATTTCCAGGATACAAACCTGCTGTTCTCTGAGGATCTAACAAATGAAAGCCGACTCTTGTTCCGACGTGATGTCCTGACTAGGGTTCGACACATAGCTGGATCTATTATCCACTTTCCTGAAGATCCCTACCCGATAGTTCATGAAGGTGGGCTGCTCTGGATATTGGAAGGCTTTACGATTACGGATGCCTTTCCACTTACCAATTTAACTGAATTTGATGGTACTGGGGGTGTTAATTATGCCCGGAACTCAGTCAAGGTCACTGTGGACGCTGAGACCGGCGCAACCATTTTCTATATCGTGGACGAAGAAGATCCTTTAATTGATCTCTATAGAAGGGGTTTCCCAGGCATGTTTGTAGGTTTGGAAGAAATGCCCAGTAAAGTAAGGGAACACACGAGATATTCGAAGTCCATGTTGGATCTCCAAGCCCGTAAATTGAATCAGTACCACCAAGAGACCGCCAGAGTGTTTCATGGCCAACAGGATGTTTGGACACTACCCCAAGAGCTGTCTCAGAATAGCAGCACTGTGCCCTATCGTTCGGAGTATGGGATCTACAAGCTACCCGATGAAAAAGATGAGGCTTTCTTGCTGACGACAGCTTTCGTTCCAAGGGGCCGCCAAAACTTGACGGCTATCTTGGTAGCTCATAACGATCCAGAAGATTATGGACGCTTGGTTTTATTTGAAGTTCCAGCACAGTCTCAGGTGCCGGGTCCGAGACAAGTCGAAGCTTTAATTGAACAGGACCCGATAATATCCCAACAATTTTCACTCTGGAGAACGGGGGGGAGCCAAGTATGGACGGGACACATTCATTTAGTCCCAGTCGGCGAAACCCTCCTGTATATGGAACCAGTTTTTTTGGCTGCTGAAGAAGACGCGATACCAGAGCTGAGGAGATTTGTTGTTAGTGACGGTTATAGGGTGTCTATGGAGCCGACTTTGCTAGAAGCTATAGAAGCATTAAAAGGGACTGGGACAAACATCTCAAATCTAGAGATAGTAGAGTTTGGAGACACTCAGGTATCAACTGTGAATTGGCCGAGGGAAGCGCTGGAAATGCTTGAAAAAGCAGAAGCAGCTGCAAGAGACTTCGATTTTTCTACTTTTGGAAAAGCACTGCAGGAGCTGAGGCGGCTCTTGCAAGACCTTTCCTTGAGCGAAGCCCTGTAGTAACCAATCTCTGTTTGTTAGTTTAGTCTGAAATTCTTGAAATCACCTAGGGAAGGTGAAATCATCAGGACAGTTAAAGTTAAAAAGTTTCATTAAATACTTACACCAGGATTTAGAATGGATATTCACGAATATCAAGCAAAAGAAATTCTCCGTGAAAATGGTATCCCGGTGCCTCCAGGGGAAATCGCCAAAAATTCAGACCAAGCTGTCGCTATAGCTAAGAATTATGAATTTACAGTCGTAGTGAAGGCACAGGTGCATTCGGGTGGAAGAGGGAAGGCGGGTGGAGTCAAGCTGGCGAAAACTCAAGACGACGTTCGCAAGGCTGCGGATGATATACTGGGAATGTTTATATCAGGGCATAAGGTCAATGAGGTGTTAGTCACTCCTGCCGAGGATATAGATACTGAAGCTTACTTGGGGATTTTGATTGACAGAGAAACTCAAAGTCCAGTAATTGTGGTTTGTGCGGAAGGTGGGATCGACATAGAAGAAGTCGCTGTGAATAATCCCAACTCTATCCACAAATTAAGTATCGATCCAAGATACGGTCTTTTTAGACATCAAGCTTATGGCTTGGCTCGCATTCTGTATCAAGAGAAAGATCTGGTTAAGCAGGCTGTATCCATCATCGAACAGCTATATCAGGCTTTCATTTCTAGTGGCGCATCTATGGTTGAAATCAACCCTCTAATAAGCACGCCAACCGGAGATGTGAAAGCTATAGACGCCAAGATGAGCATAGACGACAGCGAACTGTTTAAACATCCAAAACTGCAGTCATACAGAGATGTCCAAGCAGAACCTCGGGCTGAAACAATGGCTCGAGAAGCCGGACTTAGTTATGTAAAATTGGACGGCAATGTGGGTTGCTGTGTGAATGGTGCTGGCCTAGCTATGGCTACTATGGACTTGGTTAAATATTACGGAGGAGATCCAGCGAATTTTTTGGATATCGGTGGGTCTTCCAATCCACAAAAAGTGGTTGCTGCTCTCAAAATAATCACGTCAGACCCTAATGTGGAGGTAATTCTTTTTAATATATTTGGAGGTATTACCAGATGTGATGACGTTGCAAAAGGCATCGTGGACGCACTCAAAGAAATAGAGATAAAATCGCCGATCATAATTAGACTGACCGGCACGAATGAAGCGGAAGGTTTAGAAATTCTTTCTTCAGCAGGCTTGTCAGCGTTTACATCGATGGATGATGTAGTAGAACAAGCAGTATCCGAAACGACCAAATAGGAACAACTAACCTGGAAACAGATAGGTAGGCGAGAAAATAAATGGCAATTCTTGTGAACACCGAGACCAGACTCCTTGTCCAAGGCATCACTGGGAGAGACGGGTCATTTCACACAAAAGAAATGACCCGATATGGAACCAATGTGGTAGGAGGAGTTACTCCTGGTAAGGGGGGGCTGTTCTTTGAAGGCCATGACGGCCAACAAATCCCAATATTTGATACCATGGAAGAAGCTGTTAGAGAAACGGCAGCGAACTCCACTGTTGTATATGTGCCACCTGCATTTGCTGCAGGAGCCATGGAGGAAGCCATAGATTCTGGAGTAGGCTTGGTTGTAGCGATCACAGAAGGTGTACCCGTTCTCGAAATGAGCAGGATACATGCTTTTGCGAAAGATAGAGGAGTGAGGATTTTGGGCCCCAACTGCCCAGGAGTAATATCACCCGGAAAAGCTAAAGTCGGAATTATACCGGATCAAATTGTTGTGCCTGGACCAGTCGGGGTCATTTCTAGATCAGGGACTTTGACTTATGAAGCAGTAATCAATCTTACTCGTGCTGGCTTGGGTCAAACCACCTGTGTTGGCATCGGTGGCGATCCCTTGATAGGGACTTCATTTATCGATTGCTTGGAGTTGTTTAAGTCAGATCACGAGACTCAAGTCATAGTTATGATCGGAGAAATCGGTGGCACGGACGAACAGGAAGCCGCTCAGTGGGTCTCTCAGCACCTCCGAATTCCCGTTGTCGGATTCATAGCTGGGCAAACTGCTCCTCCTGGCAGACAAATGGGACACGCTGGGGCAATCATCAGTGGCTCTTCTGGGACTGCTGATGAAAAAACAAGATGCTTCGAAGAAAATGGTATTCGTGTGGCTGCTAGGCCCATAGATATCGTGCGCTTAGTCAAAGAAACATTAGATAGATAGATTGCTCTGAAAATTAATTTCAAAACTGGTGTTCATTTTATGCAATACACTTTAGGTATTATTAAGCCAAATGCAGTTAGCTCTGGTTATACTGGTAAGATATTAAGCAAACTAGAAGATTCTAACTTCAGCATGGAAGCTATCAGGGTAATGCGCCTTAATTCTGAAAATGCTGGAGCTTTCTATGCTGTACACAAAGAACGTCCTTTCTTTCCGTCCCTAGTGGCCTTCATGACTTCAGGGCCAATAGTACCCGTAGTTCTACAAAAAAAAGATGCGGTGTCAGAGTTCAGGAGAGTAATAGGAGCGACTGATCCCAACGAAGCTGAAGATGGCACAATACGTAAATTGTATGGAGTGTCGATAGAGGAAAATGCTATACATGGATCAGATTCCAGTAAAAATGCCAGGATTGAAATAGAATTTTTCTTTCCAGACTTCTTCACATCTATCTGATTTGTCTGAAAGAAAATCTTACGTTGACTGACCTGTGACCATAGGGTAGTTTTTTTTATGTTATATATAGACTTAAATGAGCTACAAAAGACCAACAAATTAATTTCGCAGGAGTTTATAGGCCCCGACGAATTTGACCTGGACAAGTTCGGCATAGACTTAAAATCATCTGTGGGCATAAAATTGGAAATTTCCCATTCGGGGATAGATGATCTATTGCTCGAGGGTACCGTAGAAACTGACTTAGAACAGAAATGCCGAAAATGCTTGAATCCAGTGGCGAGCACCTTAAGTGCCAGCTTAGAGCTGTTATTTAAGTCAAAACATTCCCTAGAAAATAATGATGGAATAGAGGATGGGTTGCAATTTGATTGGAAGCAGGGAAAAGTGGACCTAATGGATCACCTTTCGCAAGAAATCGTGCTGAATGCATTATCTTTTGTCGAATGTCGAAACCCTTGTCTAGGCATTTGTGCGGGCTGTGGAGAGCACCTCAATGATTCAGTATGTGTGTGTCCCGAACAACCCACTGATCCTCGATGGGATGTCCTACTAAACAACTAATAAGTGAACTAATGCCATGGCCGTACCCAAGAAAAGAACATCGAAACAGCGCCAACGTAAAAGGCGCACACATTATAAAGCATCCCCGGTTAATACCGTGACCTGTCCACAGTGCGGTGACCCTAAACAAGGCCACCGAGTGTGTGCCAGTTGCGGGTTTTATAGAGACGAGAGGATAGTAGAGAAAGACGCGGTGTGACCGCAAGTTAGGCCCTGCCAAGCTTGGACACTAAACCGGGAGATATAACCAGTGCGTATTGGCCTAGATGCCATGGGAACGAACCACTCCCCCTGTACTGAAGTAGAAGGCGCAATTAGCTCTTTGCGGGACTCTATGGATGATCTGCAAATTATACTCATTGGTGACGAGGAATTAATTCGACTTGAATTACAAAAGTATGATAGCAATTATCCCATGGATCAACTTAGTATCATTCATGCTCCAGAAAGAGTTCTGAACGAAGATTCTCCTGCGAAAGCACTTAGACAAAAACCGAACTCATCGATAGCGATTGGTTTGAAAATGCAAAAAAATGGTGAGTTAGACGCTTTTGTAAGTGCAGGATCAACCGGGGCAGTAATGGCGGGGTCATTACTGATTTTACGCCCCCTGAAAGGGGTGGATCGACCATGTATCGGCACTGTCGTCCCAACCGCTAAGGGCCCTCTGTTGTTATTGGATGCCGGAGCAAATGTTGATTGTAAGCCACACCATTTAGCTCAGTTCGCAGGCTTGGGTAAGGTCTATGCGCAAGATTTAATGGGCATAGACACTCCAAGAATCGGATTGCTGAATATTGGAGAAGAGCCTGAAAAGGGTAACGAAGTTACAGTGACTACCCACAAAGTTCTCAGTTCGACCCATCTCAATTTTGTGGGAAATGTAGAAGGCGGAGAGCTCCTAGGCGGTGCATGTGACGTACTTGTATGTGATGGATTTGTTGGGAACGTAATCCTAAAATTTTATGAATCTGTAGCAAGTTTTATCAGCAATCTCTTTAAAGATAAACTAGGCCAAGGATCTGGAGATTTGAGGGATATTTTTAAAATCCTAGACTACACAGAGACAGGAGGCGCGCCACTGCTAGGTGTAAATGGCGTGGTGATTATTTGCCACGGAAATTCCCCACCTAAAGCCATACATAATGCAATTGGAGTGGCCGACCGAGCTGTGCAAGCAGCCATGCTTTCCCATTTCATTGAAGAGATAGACTCATTTGGGCCTACAGGTGCTGACCTTTGAGATCCGATACGCCGTTGGCTAAAATAACCTCTACTGGTCGATTTCTCCCTCCACAAGTGACTACGAATGCTGATCTAGAGGCATTGGTCAACACTACAGATGAATGGATAACGGGACGGACAGGGATAAAAGAAAGGCGCTTGGCTGAAGAAAATATGAGCACTGCGCAAATGGGCGCATCGGCCTCTTTCGATGTTATGGCTAAGGCCAACCTTGGCCCAAATGACATTGACTTGATAATACTATCTACGGCAACACCTGATCGATTGCTCCCATCAACAGCCTGTGACATACAAGCATTAATCGGAGCAAATAATGCAGTTGCTTTCGACATAGGTGGTGCTTGCTCTGGCTTTCTTTACGGATTGAGTACGGCCGAAGGATACATAGCAGCCGGGAGAGCTGACAACGTTTTAGTAGTAGCATCAGAAAAAATGAGCTCCATTGTGGATTGGACAGATCGTTCTACCTGTGTCTTGTTTGGCGATGGGGCGGGAGCATGTATAGTCCAAAAATCTGAAGGAAGAAAAGGGATCATAGGAACCCACCATGGATCAGATGGAAAATTAGCCGAGCTACTGTACCGACCTGCAGGGGGTTCCCTAATCCCTTCAACACCAGAATCTATGAAAGCTGGTGACCATTTAGTTAAAATGGCAGGAAAGGAAGTCTACAAACACGCAGTTCGCTCAATGACTGAGGCATCACAAAAAGCTCTGGAAGATGCTGGACTTCTGGGGGAAGATGTGGATCTATTGATACCACACCAGGCGAATATGCGTATAATTGAATCTACAGCTCGACATGCCGGAATCCCTATGGACAAAGTTTTTGTGAACGTTGATCGCTATGGCAACATGAGTTCGGCTACCATACCGGTTGCTCTGGATGAAGCTTTAGAGCAAGGAATACTTCAAGAAGGCATGAATGTATTGACCGTTGCCTTCGGTGCTGGTCTCACATGGGGTGCGGTAGTAATCCGCTGGTAAATGATAAATTTAAGAACCCTAGAATCAATATGTCTTTAGCTGTTTTGTTCCCTGGCCAGGGATCTCAATACGTCGGAATGGGTCATGGATTGGCCGAAGACTATACTGTAGCCAAGAGAGTATTCGAAGAAGCCAACGATCTTTTGAGCTTCAACTTGTCCGGCTTGATGTGGAATGGCTCAGAGAGTGATCTCCAACTGACAAAATTCGCACAGCCAGCAATATTAGTCCATTCCATTGCGACCTTTCGTGTATTGGAAGATTTGTTTGACCGTGAGCTGGAAAATATTACCTTGGGAGGTGGGCATTCTCTTGGAGAATTCTCGGCACATGTAGCGGCAGAAACCATGACTTTTTCAGACGCTATTCGGACAGTTCAATTGCGGGCAGAACTGATGCATGCTGCTTGTATAGATCCTCCTGGGACAATGGCTGCCATAATCGGCCTTGATGATTTAGAGTTGGAGTCCATTTGTAAATCCTCAAGTTGCAGTAATAATAGTTGCACTCCTGCTAATTTTAATTCTCCAGGTCAAACTGTTATCAGTGGTGATGTAGAGGCTGTTGAAAAAGCCATGGCAGCAGCCCTAGAGGTTGGGGCCAAGAGAGTTGCCGAATTAAATGTTTCCGGAGCATTCCATTCGCATTTAATGAGCCCAGCAACCAAGCGGTTCGCAGAATGGATGGATGCGATTACACTTAATTCATCAAAATTTCCAATTATTTCTAATGTTACAGGTGAGCCTCCTGCAACATTAGTTGATGTTACAGGTCTGTTAGTAAAACAATTGACGAGCCCAGTGTTGTGGGCTCAATCAATCAGATATATGGTGGAGAACGGAGTGGAAACATTTTTAGAAATTGGTCCTGGATCGATCCTTAGAGGATTGAATCGAAGGATTGCTAAGGGCACATCATGCAAGTCAGTAGGGAAGTCGGAAGATTTGGAATTATTAGAGGAATACTTTCAACGCCCATAGAGTTAAGGTCTGGATTATGAGAGAAGAACTAAAAGGGAAGATAGCCATAGTCACTGGAGGGTCTAGAGGAATTGGCCTTTCTATAGCAAAAGAGCTGGCCTCTGCTGGAGCAGTTGTAGCAGTGGTTGCACGAAACTACGAAGGAGCAATGACCGCTGCCGGAACACTCGATGGATCGGATCACAAGGGGTTTTCCTGCGATGTGGGCAACAGGGATGCTGTGGACGAACTGGCTGAAAAAGTGACCAGAGAAATGGGTGTTGTTCAGATTTTGGTAAATAATGCGGGAATAGCAAGGGATAATTTATTCATCAGAATGACGGAAGACCAGTGGGATGATGTACTGAATGTGAATTTGAAGGGTGCGTTTAATATGACCAGAGTTCTAGCTCGTAAAATGATGAAAACAAAAGACGGAGTAATCCTCAATATCAGCTCTGTGGTTGGGCTAACCGGCAACGCTGGGCAAGTTAACTATTCAGCCTCCAAGGCGGGGCTTATCGGTTTCACAAAAAGTTTAGCCAAAGAATTGGCCTCTAGGAATATCCGTTGTAACGCTATCACACCTGGCTTCATTGAGAGCGATATGACTGACGACCTACCCGAGTCTGTCACTGACGACTTGAGTTCTAAGATTCCTCTCGGTTATTTTGGTAGACCAGATGACGTGGCAGGTCTAGCGCGGTTCCTTTCTGGACCATATGCTCGCTACATCACAGGACAAGTCATATCTGTGGATGGTGGCATGGCGATGTAAGTAGCAATTTAAGAAGAAGAATGAATCACTAAAAAACATGTGGAGGTAATATGGCAGACGATGTTGCCAGTAAAGTAAAAGGGATCATCATTGAAGAGTTGGGAGTTGATCCTGAAAAAGTAACTGATGTAGCATCTTTCGTTGATGATTTAGGTGCAGATTCACTGGATACAGTGGAACTTGTAATGGCATTTGAAGAAGAGTTTGACATTGAGATTCCAGACGAAGATGCCGAAAAAATGCGCACGGTTGCTGACGTGATTGGTTATGTCAGCAAATCTGATCAATCGTAGTAATGCACATGTTATATGTCTTAACAATTAGCATTTAAATATACGATGGAGAAACGATCAAGGGTGGTGATAACTGGTGTTGGAGCTGTTACGCCTGTGGGCAACGATGTAACAAGTACCTGGAAATCTATTAAATCTGGAGAAAGTGGGGCTGGCCCCATAACACAGTTTGAAACAACAGATGAATTCCCAACTAGGATAGCCTGTGAGGTTAAAGGCCTGGACCCCTTGGAGTTCTTGGAAAAGAAAGAAGCTCGAAGGTTTGACAGATTTGCCCAGCTCGCATTGAAGTCCGCTGAAGAAGCAGTATCGGATTCGGGAATCCAAGACTTTGCAAATTTGATAATTCCAGAACGCTTCGGGGTGATTTTCGGTAGTGGTATAGGTGGAATTTCGACCCTGGAAACTCAACATGATATTTTGAGGGAAAAAGGTCCACGGGCAGTCAGCCCCTTTTTTATCCCGATGTTCATACCTGATATTGCTGCTGGATTGATTTCTATCAGATATGGTGCAAAGGGCCCCAACTACGCCACGGTTTCTGCATGCGCATCTAGCGCTCATGCCATATGTGATGCTTTTAGGTACATTTCCCAGGGAGATGTTGATGTGATGATTGCCGGTGGTTCGGAATCCACATTAACACCTTTGGCAGTCATGGGATTTGCTAACATGAAGGCCCTATCGAGACGAAATGAGGACCCAGAGGGAGCGTCAAGACCTTTTGATGCTGGGAGGGATGGGTTTGTGGTAGGAGAGGGTGCTGGATCCATTGTTATGGAATCCTTGGACATAGCTCTGGAAAGAGGGGCCGATATAATAGCTGAAATTATCGGATACGGAGTATCCGCAGATGCTTACCATATTACCCTGCCAGCTCCGGAGGGACAGGGAGCTCAATATGCTATGAAAAAAGCTCTAGAATCAGCGGGCCTTCAGGCAAACGAAGTAGATTATATCAATGCCCACGGTACGTCCACTATAGCAAACGATAGAAATGAGACTCTTGCCATTAAGTCGGTGTTCGGAGCCCATGCTCATTCGTTACTAGTAAGTTCAACAAAATCAATGACCGGACACCTCCTGGGAGCTGCGGGAGGAGTGGAGGCAATTCTCACTGCCCTGACATGTAAGCACAATGTGGTTCCTCCGACTATCAATTACACAGACTCAGACTCAGACTGTGACTTAAATTATGTACCTAATAATGCTATTGAGACAGAAGTTTCTGTAGCGCTCTCAAATTCATTCGGATTTGGAGGACATAACGCCTGTATAGCCTTGCGTGCATGGCGAAATGACTAGACAAATTCAATGATTGCTTTCTTGATTTCTACTAGATTATCATGAAAATTGGTTTTGGCTATGACTCGCATCGTTTTAGCTTTGATCGGCCCTTGATATTAGGCGGTGTTCGCATTTCTGATAACAATGGATTAGAAGGCCATTCAGATGGAGACGCATTGTCCCATGCAATCACTGATGCAGTCCTTGGAGCAGCATCAGCCAAAGACATTGGCCATCATTTTCCATCTTCTTCCTCTCAGTGGAAAGACTGTGATTCTATTGTGTTACTGCAGGAGAGCGTAGAATTGGTAGGTAAGCTGGGTTTAAAGATCGGGAATATCGATGCTACTATTGTGTGCGAGAGTCCTAGGTTGTCGCAGTTTAGGCAGGCCATTATTGAGAGTCTTGTAGCAGCATTGAAAATAGAACCACAGCAAGTATCAATTAAGAGTAAAACAAACGATAAAATGGGCTGGATAGGATCTCGATTAGGCTTGGCTGTCTACGCGATCACACTCTTAGAACCTGTCGAATGACTCCGGAGGTTTTGACAAAGAGAGATTTATCCGTTGAGACTACTTGAATATTTCATAGAACTGCCATCTGGTCTATTGTATGCTCTACTTGGCCTGGCATCTGCTATGGAGAATATCTTTCCTCTGCTACCAGCGGACACCTTTGTTGTCCTGGGAGGAGGCTTGGCCGCTACTGCAGGAACCCTGAGCTTCGGAACATTATTCTTGACAACCTGGATGGCAAACGTGGGTAGCGCCCTGGTGACTTACCGGGCAGGATTCCTCTTTGGTCGTCCACTTTTGACTCAAATTAAGAGACGCCAGTTTTTAAATGACCAGCGATTGATGGAGTTGGGTGTATTTTGTCGAGAGAGAGGTGCTTTTGCGATATTTATTACGCGATTTCTCCCGGGACTCAGGGTGGCAGTCCCAGTTGTCGCCGGAATTATGCGTATGAATTTTTTGACAGTCAGCCTCGCCATTGGTTCGGCATCTGCCATATGGTATAGCCTGCTATTATATGTCGGGTTGATTGTAGGAAGAAACTTAAACAAAGCTGTTGAATTAAAGATGCGGCTGGATATTGTAGCTGGCTTAATAGCTATAGTTATAGTTCTGGGATACTATCGGATGTGGAGAAACCGTCGTGTTGAAGATTTATGAGAAAGCACTCGAGTGACTTATCCAGATTCTATTTGGATCAATTCCTGGAACATTTAAACTTTGAAAGAGGCCTTGCCCGCCCTACTTTGGTGGCATATGAGAGGGAAGTACTACGAATGGTATGGTTTGTTTTATCTAAAAATAAACTGAGCGCTACTCAGGTCACAGATCAAGATATAAGAGATTTTATGTTGTATCTGGGAAAATCTGATCTCGCTCCCACTTCTATCAAACGAGCTCAGGCCGCTCTCAAAACATACTTTACATTCTTGGAACACGAAGCCATCGTTCCAGAGAATCCAACCCGTAAAATCAGTAGCCCCAGATCGATCAAGAAAGTTCCTAAATTTATGACACACAGAGAAATGTTAAAAATTCTCGATGCTCCGTCCATTGAGTCTTCTTTTTATTGGAGAGATAAGGCAATTTTGGAATTTCTTTATGCCACAGGTACCAGAGTCTCTGAAGTTGTCAGTGTCACTTTAACAAATCTTGATCTCGAAAACCGAATATGTCTAGTGCTTGGAAAGGGGTCTAAGGAGCGAGTCCTACCAATAGGGTCTGAATGTTGCTCGGCACTCGAACATTACATCAGCGATCTCAGACCGAAGTTGCAGTGCGGAAATTCAACAGATATTCTTTTTTTAAATCAGAGAGGCGCAGGTTTATCCACTAGAGCCATTCATCAGTTAGTGAAAACAGCAGGTGTAGCAGTTGGGTTGAAGAAAACCGTAAGTCCACACATGTTTCGTCACACTTTTGCTACCCATCTTTTGGAGGGTGGGGCAGACTTGATATCCGTCAAAGAGCTCCTTGGCCACTCAGATATTAGTACTACTCAAATGTATACTCATGTTGATAGAAAGCATCTACAGGAAATGCATAGGAAACACCATCCCAGGTCATGATCTTAGTAGTACTTCCGCTCAAATAGTTTTAATGATTGGGCTTGAGGGTTTCTGGGGGCAAAAAAAGATCTGATTGTTTTCGGGAATTACCTAGCAAGCGCAGGGCTTCACTTAAAACTGGATCTCGATCTAGGCGGAATTCAATCGAACGGCCTAGTTGGTTCATTCTCTGAGCTATGCGTGGAAGTATTCTCCATCTCAAATACTTTTGTATTTCATCGGTACTGAGGAATGCTCCAAGTTGTGATTCTTCTTCCAAGGTCGATAGGAATAGCTTGAAGGCGTCCGCTCCTAGTACTGCATCTGTTATACCGTTATCTCTATTCTCCTCTGATTGTTCGAACGCAAATTCCTCTATTTTAAGATCAAATGGAATCCGTTTCCGAGCCATCTGTGAAAGAAACTCTCTCTCGTTTGAAGTCAGGGTGTCATTTGCTATTGATATGTCCGGGAATACGCCGCCGCCGCCGCTTAAGCTCCTACCTCCAGCTGTGATTATAATCGGAAATGTATCTGGGTCCTCTGGAAGTGTCCTCCCTTGAACATTACGAGGCCTGTGCAACGATCTTCCCAATGGAGTAAACCACTCCCCTGTGGTCAGCCTCAAATGGCGGTCGTCACTCAAACGAAAGACGTTTTGAAAAACCCCCTTACCAAAAGTTCTTTCGCCCAGGATTAAAGCTCTGTCATGGTCTTGTAATGCGCCGGCAATAATTTCAGAAGCAGAAGCGGAGAAGCGATCTACCAGTATTACAATAGGCTTCTCGGGTATGACATCTGGGCTTCTTGCTTCCCAAGCTTCATCCATGTTCCTGCCTGTGCCACCTGGAGCTCTACTCTCAGCACTTGCTAATCGGCTCCCTCTTTCTAGAAATAAATCACTAATCTTCAGAGATTCGTCGAGATATCCTCCAGGATTTCCTCTCAAGTCTAAAACGATTCCACGAGTCCCTCTTAATTTCTCTAGAGCTTGTTCAACTTCATCTGCAGATCCTCTGGCAACTCTATCCAAGGCTATATAACCGAAATTATCATCAATAATATCAGCGACTACAGCTGTTACGTGAACACTATCACGAGTGATAGTAGAAGTAACTGCTGTGCCAATGCCTTGCCTAGCTATAGTTACATCAACGGTGGTTCCAATTTGTCCTCTGATCGAATCAGAGACATTACCAGTAGACCACCCCTCTGTGCTGACTTCATTGACTCCGATGATTCTGTCTCCCACCTGCAATCCTGATCGTTCTGCTGGAGTGGACGTGAAAACCGCCGTAATCATGATAGACTCGTTAAGGTGGGTTATCTGGACTCCGATACCCGCATAGTCACCAGTATTACTCTCTCTGAATTGGTCGAATTCTATTGGATTATATGCCTGAGCGTAGGGATCATTCAATTCCTTCAACAAACCCTTTACTGCCTTGTCCCACAAAACAGAGTCAGCCATTTGTTCTAATCCATAATTCCGGATTGTTTCGATAGCACTCAGAAAAATCTGGGCCCCAGGAGAGACCGATCTGTTAGAATTCTGTTGATTCCCTTGAAATCTATTGGAAGATTGACTTGCTACCGGATGGGCTATAACTAGTGTTGCTATCAAGCAGAAACAGATTCGCGATATCATAGAGATTTTTTGACCAACTGTTTAATAGTTTTGGGGACAAAAGAATAGGATTTTTGCAGAAACGGTGTAAATTCATCCTATCCAAAGTTCTTTTTTTCTCTTCCAGGATACTTTGTTGATGACAGGATCGAAAGAGTACAAGCAGATGAAGGTCGGGTTAGCACAGATTAAACCCCAAAAATCAGACCTGCAAGGCAATGCTTCTAAAATTAGGTCCATGATTGCAGATTCCACTGACGATAAAGATATCAGAGTGTTTTCAGAAGCGAATCTGACCGGGTATTTCCTTGAGGGGGGTGTTTCGGAAGCTGCCCTATCTCCTGAGGAACTGATGGAAGTATTAGGTCCTCCACCTTCGAACTGTCCAGACGTTGTCATAGGTTTCTATGAAAAAGGTAAGGGCGGCCCTTTTAACAGCGTAGCTTACCTTGAACCTGTCTCGAACCAGTTCAAAGTAAAACACATCCATAGAAAACTATTTTTGCCAACATATGGAGTATTCGACGAATCGAGATTTGTTCGTCCAGGGAGTGAGGTGGCGTCTTTCTCGACAAAGTATGGTAAAATCGGTCTGCTGATTTGTGAGGATATGTGGCACTCTTTGCCTTCAACCATCCTTGCTCTACAGGGAGCAGAACTGATTATAGGAGTCAGCGCGTCACCTGCTAGAGATTTTTTGAAGAATGGCAAGGGACTTCCTGAAAATCTAAGAAGGTGGGACAATCTTGTTCCTGCAATTGCTATGGAACATGGAATTTTCGTTGCAGTCAGTCAGCTAGTTGGTTCGGAAGGAGGGAAGATATTTCCTGGAGGATCAATAGTTTCTTCTCCAGAAGGATCTATTCTGACTAGAGCGCCACTAATGGAAGAAGGGGTGACTTGGACGACTCTGGTCAGTGGTGCCATTACTAGGGCTCGGACAAAAACTCCTCTGCTGTCCGACCTAAAAACAGCCTTGCCAAATCTTCAGAGATGTCTATCTGAATTAAAAGGATCCTCTTCTACAATGGAAAACTCGACTTGTCCAGAGATTGATCCAAGGATTGGATCATTTGGAAGAGATGGGATTGGAAATGTCGATACTATTTTTGGGGACGAAAGCATGTTAGATCTAAATCTAGATCTCGTCCAAAAAGCACTTATTGAATTCATACGAGATGAAGTGACCAGGAAGAGAGGTTTCAAAAAACTAGTAATCGGAGTTTCCGGTGGGGTCGATTCAAGCGTATCTCTTTATTTGGCAGTTGCAGCCTTAGGAGCAGAGAATGTTTTAGGCATTAAAATGCCTTATTCTACTTCGAGTAAAGAAAGCACTGAGCACGCAGACTTGGTATTGAAAGCCACCGGCACCCAGGGGAATGTCATCGACATATCTTCATCAATAGATACTTACATCAAACAATACGAGGAAGACCTCACATCCCTCAGGAGAGGGAATCTTGCTGCCCGATTTAGATCGCTGGTACTTTTTGACCAATCTGCGAAAGAAGGTGCTCTGCCATTAGGTACCGGCAATAAATCAGAGAGATTGTTGGGGTATTATACCTGGCATGCAGACGATTCTCCTCCGATTAACCCACTCGGAGATTTATTTAAAACTCAAGTCTGGTCACTTGCAAGGCACTTGGGAATACCGGAAGTTGTGATCACTAAACCTGCATCTGCAGACTTGGTGGTCGGTGTGCATGACGAAGATGAACTTGGTATTAGTTATGAAAATGCTGATCCGATTCTGTACTGGTTCCTTGAAGGTTACAAGCCTGAAGCATTGAAGTTACAAGGATTTGATTGCGAACAAGTAGATTTAGTATGGAGGCATTTATCTAAAAGTCATTGGAAAAGGGAACTACCAACTGTGGCGATGATGTCATCTAACGCCATTGGCGAGTACTACTTGAGGCCAAAAGATTTTTGAAATGTATGTAATTATCGGAAAATATTATTCAGTTCCTTATAAGTAATTTACTCCACAAGTGGCGATACGACCGAAGAAATATTATATGATCTTGATCATCGACAACTACGATTCTTTCACTTTCAACCTAGTACAGTTACTCGGCGAGACGGGCAATCAACTGTCTATCTGCCGCAATGATGAAGTGACACTGGAGCAAGTCCGATCCCTCAACCCTACGCATGTGGTTATATCACCTGGGCCTTGTACACCCAAAGAGGCTGGGATTAGTACACAGCTTTTTTTGTCATTGGATCCTCAGATTCCGATGCTTGGAGTCTGCTTGGGCCACCAGGCTTTAGGAGAAGCTTTTGGAGGACAAACAATCAAAGCAAAGGAACTGATGCATGGAAAAACAGGAGGAATCCGGCATACGGGAGAGGGGATTCTAAGAGGAATCCCCTCTCCATTCACTGCAACCAGATATCACTCGTTAATTACTTCCGCTTCGAGCCTCCCTGGGCAACTAATTCCAGTGGCATGGTCGAATGAACAAGGACCTGGTGAGTTAGCAGAAATACAAGCTATGCACCATGTTGACAGGCCTTTGTGGGGCGTTCAGTTTCATCCGGAATCGTTTTTTTCGCAACATGGAAAGCAATTATTGCAAAATTTTCTGGAATTGTAGGGGCGTTGCTACTCTGAACAGGCGTTGATATCTTTGATTTTGACTGTGGATTTCTTACAAATATTTCAGGTTTGAATCATTGAAAGAGAAAGTTTTAGGTGTTATTCCGGCTAGATTGAATTCATCGCGGCTTCCACAGAAACCGCTTTTTCCTCTTCTCGGGAAACCACTTTTATATTGGGTGTGGAATAATGCACTCCAGATGAAATGTTTTGACAAATTACTCATTGCAACAGACAGCCTAGAGATTGCTGGAATTTGTGAGGGATTCGGCGCATCCGTTGAATTGACCTCTCAAACCCATCGTTCCGGAACGGATAGGGTGGCTGAAGTCGCCAGTAAAGAGAGATATAAGAAGTATAGATTGATAGTAAACGTTCAGGGAGATCTACCGTTATTGGAAGAGTGTTGTCTGGAGGATATCTTGACTCGAATGGAAGGTGAATCATGGGATGTCGGGACTTGTGGCACCCCACTTTTGAATCAAGATGAGTGGGGAGATCCATCAAAAGTAAAATTGAAATTGGCACCAGGCGGACAAGTGGAGCGCTTTTTTAGGATCCAAAAGCCCCTCAAGGAAATAGATGGAATTTTTCGCCATATTGGTGTCTATGTGTACACCCGTGAAGCCCTGTTAGAATGGGCTTCGGCTCCTCCAAATGCACGTGAAGAGCTTCAAAATCTTGAGCAATTGAGAGCATTAGGTATCGGTCTAACAATTGGATCTGTGATTGTGTCTGAAGATGGGGGTTCAGTTGATACATTGGAAGACGCAAGACTGATCGAAAAAAAACTGACTAAGATTGAATATTTCTCTTAAACAAAGTTATTATGGAAAATTGTAAATTGCAGACAAAATATATATTCGTCACCGGGGGAGTCGTTTCTGGCCTTGGCAAAGGGATAATAGCCGCTTCCTTGGGAAGAATCTTAAAGGAGAGAGGACTTCAGGTCACTCTACAAAAATTTGATCCTTATATCAATGTGGATCCAGGAACAATGTCCCCATTTCAGCACGGAGAAGTATTCGTTACTGATGACGGAGCTGAGACAGACCTCGACTTAGGCCATTACGAAAGATTTATTGATGAATCTCTGTCCCAGGCTAACAACGTTACTACTGGTCGCATCTATCAGGATGTGATCATGAAGGAACGAAGGGGAGATTATTTGGGATCAACGGTACAGGTGATCCCCCATGTCACTGACGAGATTAAATATCGACTACAGAAACTCTCAGACGATTACGACGTGATCATCACGGAAATCGGAGGGACCGTAGGAGATATTGAAAGCCTGCCTTTTCTCGAGTCAATACGTCAATTTCGGCAAGACCAAGGTCCAAACAATGTGATTTTCATCCATTTAACACTGGTGCCTTTTTTGACTGCAGTAGGTGAGCTCAAGACTAAACCCACACAGCATTCAGTTCGAGAATTGATGAAGATTGGGATTCAGCCCGACGTGTTAGTGGCGAGATCTGAACATCCTTTAGATGAAAATATAAGGAATAAAATTGCTCTCTTTACCAATGTGCCACCTGATGCGGTCATAGAAGCGAGAGATGTACATACTATCTATCAGGTACCCCTGGAACTGAGAAAACAAAACTTGGACGAAGTGGTCCTTGGAATGTTGAAATTGAATGCCAAGCCTACTGATTTGAAACAATGGGAAAAGATGGTCAAGAAGATAACACACCCCGGATCAGGCAAGGTGAGGATAGCTATCGTAGGTAAGTATACTGAATTAGTGGATGCATATAAATCTATACACCAAGCTTTGATCCATGGAGGCATATCAAACGATGTTGGTGTCGATATGGTATGGATTTCGGCCGAAGACTATGAAAACGGTGTATCTCTAGACAACCTAAAGGAATTTGACGGATTGCTGATCCCAGGAGGATTTGGTGAAAGGGGAGTTCCAGGAATGTTAATGGCAGTAGAATGGGCCCGGAGAAACGACATGCCTTTCTTCGGGATCTGCCTTGGACTGCAGGTCTCCATTATTGAGTACTCCCGCAATGTCTGCGATCTAGATGGAGCCGATTCGATGGAATTTTCAGATGATACGAATGAGCCCGTCATCTGCTTGATGGATTCACAACAGAATATCATCAGAAAAGGTGGCACGATGAGACTTGGAAGTTACCCCGCAACCCTTTCGAAGGGTTCCAGGGTAGCTGGGATATATGACACACTGAAAATTGACGAAAGACATCGTCATCGTTACGAAGTCAACAACCAATACAGAAAACAATTGGAAGCAAAGGGATTGATGATGTCAGGCACATCTTCAAATGAAGAACTGGTAGAGATGATAGAAATTCCCGGACATCCCTGGTTCATAGCTTGTCAATTCCATCCTGAATTAAAAAGTCGACCAACTAAGCCACATCCATTGTTTGCCTCCTTCATAGAAGCAGCCCAGAGGTATTCAAATGAGACCGGAGAATAGTAATCCCTAGTTGCACCTCGCCACCTGCGATCCTGCAATCCTTCACTTTGATTGCCGGACCCTGTTCGCTGGAACCTAGTAACCTAAATCTAAAAATAGGTTTTGAACTGGCAAGAATATCTGAAAGCTGTGGCGTCCCGATCATTTTCAAGGGGTCATTCGACAAGGCCAATCGGTCGAAGCTTGAATCGCCCAGGGGCCCTGGGCTGGAAGAAGGCTTGAGATTGCTGGCCGAAGTGAAGAAAGAGACGGGCCTGCTAATTTTGACTGACATACACGAAGCTCATCAAGCTAAAGAGGTCGCTAGTGTTGTAGATATAATTCAGATACCAGCTTTCTTATCGAGACAGACAGATTTACTCGAAGCTGCAGGGAAGACAGGTAGACCAGTAAATATCAAAAAAGCTCAGTGGATGTCTTCCAATGAACTTGTGGGTGCCAAGCAGAAAGTTCAGAATCCTTCAAATTCAGAAGTAATAGTCACCGAAAGGGGTACTTTTTTTGGCTATGGAGACTTAGTAGTGGACATGCGTAATTTTTTAAGAATCCAAAAAGAATTACTATGCCCTGTATATTTTGACGGAACTCATGCGATACAAAGACCAGGGTGCAAATCTGGATCTACCGGTGGCGACTCTGTGTACACATCTGGACTAGTGTTGGCGGCTGTAGCCGCTGGATGTGACGGACTTTTTCTTGAAGTTCATCCAACTCCTTTAAGGGCTCCATCGGATGCCTCAACGATGCTTCAATTGAACAAATTGGAATCCTTACTGAGAAAGGCTATTTCCATCAAGGCGATCTTAAATGATTAAGGGCATTGTCACTGCCGGAGAGAAAGAGATGGCATTGGGCATCAAGCTGTTAATTCTAGATGTAGATGGCGTTCTTACCGACGGAGGAATCATTACAGGAAGCACAATGGAGGGAGTTCCGATTGAGTTAAAGTCCTTCAACTCGCAGGACGGTCTAGGTTTGCGCCTGGTTAAAACCTGTGGGATCGAACTCGCCATCGTTTCAGGGAGGACATCACTAGCAACTAAGTGTCGAGCTGAGGAGTTGGGGATACTGGAGTGCCATCAAGTCTCAATCGGAGACAAATTGCCAACAGTAGAGAAAATGTTAAAGCAAAAGAATTACGGGTGGGAATCAGTCTGTATGGTCGGGGACGACTTGGTAGATTTGCCTGTATTAGAGAAATCGATATTGCCCGTGGCTGTGGCCAATGCGGTTCCGGAAGTCAGAGACATATGCAAATGGATTACGGACGTTCCTGGTGGATCTGGAGCAGTCCGTGAGGTCTGTGAACGACTGATCAAAGCTCGAGGGCAATGGGAACAAGCTCTTGATACACTATTGCTACCGGTCGGTTCTCCTGAATAGCACTGAATGACTTAAGTGAGATAGACCTGGAAAAGTGATCTCGACTGATAGAGATTACAGTATCTGATTTTCAATGAGTCGACCTACTATGGGAACTCACATGACACTATTTAGAACAAATCTTTTAAAGCTAGCGATTCCATTTTTGCTACTGGGTTTGTCACAATGTGTAGGAGCTCCTCCACCTTCCTCTGCCGTAGACGAAAATTTGAAATCAATTCAAGCTGATTATGTAATTTTCGGGCTTACAGACTATTTAACGAGAGACGGTGTGAGGGAAGCATTAGTTCAAGCCGACACTGCCTATTTTTACAGAGACTCCACAGTAGTAATACTTCGGGGTAATGTCCATTTGTTGGCCTATGATAAGGATTTGGGAACAGAAAGAGCTCAAGTTTCCTCTGATAGAGGTCGATTGAACACCATTAATAATTCCAGGGTAGCTCGTGGCAAAGCAATATTGATAATTGAGAAAGATGGCCGCAGGATAGAAAGCCCGGAATTGAGTTATTATCCCGCATTGGATGTAATCTCGAGTGACTCGATCACCGTCATGCATGAAGGTGATATGATTGTTGAAGGAACAGGGTTCGACTCGGATTTAGATTTTTTAAATGTGAGAATCAGGAATGGAAAGACTCGAGGCGGGGTGATCCGGTAGTGTTAAACATTTCCCTCTTCTTCCTACTCGTTCCAACTTCTCTTTGGCTTTGGCCTGAAGCAGCGGGCGCCCAACAGAAACGTGTCTGTGATCTTGAGTCATCCCAAGAGATAAATTCAGCCGGACGACCTGGAGCTAGGGTGAGCTACCTTTCGACTCCTTTTTTTAGCTGTACCGACGGGACTGAGATAAAGGCTGACAGCTCTATAACCTATGAATCCACTGGACTCACGAGATTGATTGGAAATGTCCGTTTTCGAGAAGGATCACAGGAATTAAACTCCGCTGAAGCTGAATACTACAGTTCTCTAGGAATTCTCGAAGCGAGAGGGAACGTAGAAGTAGAAGAGATATCTAGGGGAACTTTTATTGTCGGCACCGAACTGCTATTGGTTCAGGAATACGAGGAGACGTTAGAAGACATTATGACGATTAGGGGCCTTCCTGCTTCAGCCATCCTCACTCCGATCAGCCCCAGTAGCTCTTTTTCGACGTCTGCGGATAATCAGGCAGTGCCATCTTCGCATATTTATGCTGATGTATTGTACTTGATAGGTGATCGACTTTTGCAAGCTGTTGGCCACGTCAGGGTCGAGAGAGACTCACTAGAACTCTATGGAGATTCTCTAGAATTCCTCCAGGATGGTAGTTCTACAAAACTTTTTTCAAACACTAAGATTTCCCATAGAGACGATCTTTCGGGAAAAACGACGACCGTAAAGGGCGATTCTGTCAACATTCTGTTTTCTGACGGTGAGCTTGAACTAATTCAATCGATGGGTCAATCTGAAGCAGTTTACGATAATGGAAGGATTTATGGTTCAATGGTGGAAATGTTTTTTCAGGATGAAGAGTTAAACAGGATCCATTCCAAAAGAGACTTGACACTGTCACCGACCCAAGAACTGGACAGCCTGCAAGCCACTGCAGTGATCTCTGATTTTACTATTACTGGCGAATCAATAGAACTAGAACTGTCGAGAGGGAAGCTACTAAGTGCTACCGCGATTGGAGCTGCAAGAGGTGTGTCTTCCTCGATAAGCAACGTTGCCGTTAATCAACAGTTTCCATTTGTGGAGGAAGATTGGATCGAGGGGGATAGCTTGGTAATACTATTTTCTGAACCAAAACCAATCGGTTCTCCCAGCCCAGCACAAGTTTCCGAAGAGGAAGATTCGGTTATAGAACAAATGACAGCCTACGGAAACGCACGAAGTTTCTTTCGGAAACCACCAAGCCAAGTAGCAACTTCCGACTCCATTGGGAATCCACTACCCGAATTGAATTACGTCCGTGGAGATGAGGTACGAATTTTCCTTACGGATGGCGAGATAAGGCAAATGGAAGTAGACAACGCCAAAGGATTTTTCCTCCAACCCATATCGAAACCTGATACAGTCACTGTATCTAAATTTAAGATTGAACCAAGGTACAAAGAGGACCACTGATATGACTACGCCAAAGATATCCAAAATAGCTGGTAATCTACGTTCTAGTCGACTACATGCACGTGACTTGAGCAAATCTTATCGTAAGCGACTTGTTGTGGATAACATGGATATATCCGTCAATCAGGGAGAGATCGTCGGGCTACTCGGTCCGAATGGAGCCGGAAAAACTACAACTTTCTATATGATGGTTGGTTTAATAACTCCAGACACGGGTAGAGTCTTCCTTGATGGAGAGGACTTAACCGATGTTCCTATGTACAAAAGAGCGAGGATGGGAGTCGGCTATTTAGCTCAAGAACCTTCTGTTTTCAGAAAGCTTACTGTGGAACAAAATATCAGAGCAATCCTTGAAACTATGGGCCTATCCAAACAAACAGCGGAAGATAGAATTGAATCTTTACTGGATGAATTATCCTTAACACCTGTCCGTAACAATAAGGCATACTCTCTATCCGGTGGAGAAAGAAGGAGGCTGGAGATCACTCGTGCACTTGTGCGACAACCGAAATTCATGTTACTAGATGAACCTTTTGCTGGGATCGACCCTATAGCTCTTCACGATATTCAAGATATCGTCTCTAGGCTTAAGAATAAGGGTATAGGAGTTATAATTTCTGATCACAATGTAGAGCAAACAATGGAAATCGTTGATAGAGCTTACATTATGTACGAAGGAAAAGTGAGAGTAAGTGGAACTGTTTCTAAGTTGGTATGGAATGAAGAGGTTGCGGAGCTCTACCTCGGTCCCACTTTAACAAAGCGGCTCAGGGATCGATACCAAGAATCTGAAGATCAGCTGGAAGGATAATGAGCCCATTTAGTAGTGGCCTATCCCAGTTCCAAGAGCTAAGACAAGAGCTGCGTGCAAACCCTCGTTTGTACCAATCAATGGAATTGCTTTATATGCCTCTACTGGAACTCCAGAAACAGCTAGAATCCGAACTTGAGGAAAACCCTTTCCTCGAATTGACAGAATCTGATGGAGGCGAAGAATTAGATCGAACAGAAGATTTAGCAGATGGGGAAGTTGAAGTATTATCTGAAAAAGAAGATGAAGAAGGTTCACTCGACGATTTGTCTTGGGAGCATTTGGACTTGGGAGATGAGCAAAACAAATCCTTTCCGAATGTGGAGGAAGACAGAGAGTTCTGGGAGCGACCTACCGTAGAGAGCGTCGACTTGAGGGGGCATCTCACAGGACAATTAAGACTGATCCTAGTAAAAGAAAGAGACGTACGGGCAGGGGAGGAGATTATCGGTAATCTTAGCGATGAAGGCATGCTAACATGTGAACTACAGGAAATTTTAAGTGACCTCAACTCGTGGCTTCTTGAAATGCGATCTTTGGCAGAGCAAGCAAGCCGTGACTCGGAAGAAAATACAATCGGAATGGACTCGATGTGCGAGATTGACACATTATTTGCCCCATATAGCATGATTGAGGTAAGAGAGTCTCTAAGCATAATTCAAAGTCTTGATCCTCCAGGAGTGGGAGCAAGAGATATTAAAGAATCAATATTGATTCAACTGGAACATCGAGGTCAAGCAGGGGGGCTTTCATATGGCGTAGTAAGCTCTCATTTTGACGAACTACTGAACCATAGATGGGAAGACGTCGCTAAAGCCAAAGGTATTCACGTGCGTAAAGTTCAAGAAATTGCCGATGAAATTGCTACCTTGGATCCCAAGCCTGGACTAAAATATTCTATAGATCCTGATATCTATATTGTACCAGACCTCATTGTAGAAGAAGTAGATGGCGAATGGCTTGTTTTTTCAAACGATACTCATTTGCCACGATTACAGATAGCACAGTCCTACAAAGGTTTATTGAAAGAATCGAAACAACTAGACAGGGAAAACAAGGATTTCGTAGCTCGAAAGATAAAGTCGGCACACTGGATGATCCAAGCGATAGAACAGAGAAGACAGACTATGATTAAAGTCATGAGATTCCTTGTAGAAAAACAAAGCGAATTCTTCATCAATGGGATCGAATACCTGAAACCATTAACACTTCGAGAGGTCGCTGATTATATCCAAGTACACGAGTCTACTGTATCAAGAGTTGTGAATCAGAAATACGTTCAAACTCCAAGGGGTGTATTTTCCTTGAAATATTTTTTTTCAAGTGGAATAAGGATTGCCGGAGGAGAATCAATTTCAGCCAAGGGCGTACAGAGCAAAATCAGGAAGTTAATAGACGGGGAAAACCCTGGGGCGCCATTGAGTGATCAAAGTATCAAGAGGGACTTGGGGACAGACGGGGTACATATCGCAAGAAGAACAGTCGCAAAATACCGCAACCAATTAGGAATCCCTTCTGCACGTGTACGGAAAAGGATCCAATGAACCAATTAGAGTCCAAAACGCCCCCAACCCTCGTTTTGTCTAATGATATGAGACAAAATTTTACACTGGTCATTCCTGCATACAACGAATCTCCAGTCATCCCAGATTTAATGGGAGAACTAAGGGCTGCTTTTAGGGAACATGATCTGACCGGAGAAATCTTTTTAGTGGATGATGGATCTACGGACGACACTAGGAAAGTAGCCCAAGTGCACGCGGCGAATTGGGCTTTGGTCAAGATACTGCACCATACGAGAAATTTAGGTAAAACTGAAGCCATCATAACTGCGTTCAAATTTAGTACACGTGACCATATGATCATCTTCGATGCTGATCTGCAACACAGTCCAAAAGAAATACCTCGATTTTTATGCGAACTCCAGAAAGGATCAGATATAGTCACGGGCAAGAAGATCGGTGACTATCAGAAGCCGTTTGTTTCTAGCATCTACAACTGGCTTAGTAAGCAAATATTCAGGGTCCCTGTGACCGACTTGAATTCCATGAAGGCATTCAAAACTAAGATACTTTCAGGAATTCACCTGAGACATGACTGGCATCGTTTTTTTGTTGTGTTGGCCTACCACAGAGGATACTCAGTGAGTGAGATAGAAATCGAATTGTTTCCTCGAAGAGCTGGCATTTCTAAATATTCTAGTCCTTTGCGAATTATACCAGCTATTATAGACATGATGTCTGTGTGGTTTTTGCTGCTGTTTTCCCGTAAACCACTCATCCTTTTTGGTTTTACAGGAATCTTGCTGATAGTGTTGGGCGTCTCGGTGGGTATCTTGGCTTTTTATTTTAGGTTCGCATTGGATACTGGTTTCCGTCCCCTACTATATCTAGTGATACTGCTGGAAACAGTCGGATTTTTAATGCTCGGATTCGGACTTGTAGCCGAAATGATAGCTCAAGTAAGAGAAGAGGTTCAACAAATCAAACGCCACTTGTCATGAAAATTAATCCAGACAGTCATGCGACCGTACTAGTTGTTGTAGGGACTAGGCCAGAAGCTATTAAGATGACTCCAGTGGTTAGTGCTTTGAGGGAAACGAAAAACATTCGCCCACTGCTGGTATTTACTGGACAGCATGATTCATTAATAAGTCAAACGATGCAGGGGATGACCTTTGATCCTGATATAAGCTTGGATCTTATGAGTCCTGACCAAAATTTATACGAACTAACTGCTAAATGTCTATTGGGATTAAGAGAAGTGGTCCAATCACATAAGCCGGACTGCTTACTTGTCCAAGGAGACACAACCACTGCATTCACGGGATCCATGGTAGCATTCCTTGAGGGCGTCCCCTTGGGGCATGTTGAAGCTGGATTGCGATCAAGGAACAATAAAGAACCTTTTCCTGAGGAAGGATATCGGAAAATGATTGACGCAATCACTGATTTGTATTTTGCCCCCACGTCAGTTTCTGCCCAGAATCTGAAACACGAAGGAATTCCCGACCAAAAAATTTTTATAACTGGTAACACAGTGGTCGATGCTATACACACAATTCTACCTCACAATAGCACAGCTCAAAATTCTAAATTGGCCTCTATACTTGCTAGTGCACCATCGAAATTGGTCCTTCTTACTGCTCATCGCAGAGAATCATTCGGACAACCTTTGCGGGATATTTTCCAGGCAGTTCAACACTTAACTGAATTAGACAGCGAATTAGAAATCATATATCCAGTCCATCCCAATCCGAACGTCTCAGAGAACCTTGGGCAATTGATAGGCAACGATCGTATCCATCTCTTAGATCCACTTTCCTACGAAGACCTCTTATTGACACTGCAGAACGTAGAATTAGTACTCACCGATTCTGGAGGAATTCAAGAAGAAGCGCCTAGTTTTGGAGTGCATACGTTGATAATGAGAAACAACACAGAACGGGAAGAGGGGATCACAGCAGGTGTGGCGACATTAGTTGGGACAAACGCAGCAACTATAGTTAGTGCTTCCTTGGAAAAACTCGAGAACTGTAAATTTCAAATGCAGAGTCCTGATATACCTAGCAATCCCTACGGGGACGGAAAAGCCAGCGAGAGAATCGCCGATATACTAGAATCCGTGATAATCGGAAATCCTAGGACTACTGAAGATTGGATGGGACCGTGAAAATAGTTATGCATTGTCTCTATTTTCCTCCTGAAATAGGTGGCTTAGAAAGCCATGTGTTTCATCTTTGCAAGGGACTTGTCGAAGCAGGGTCTGAAGTTTCCATAGTGTCTTCCTTGTCCCAGGAAGGACTGCCGGAGAAAGAAATCGTTCAGGGTATAGCGGTCTATCGAACTTGGTTGCCAGGGAGGAACAGTCTAGGGTGGGCAACCCATGCTTTGGGATCAATTCAGACTCTAACTCAAGTGGCCAGGGGAGCAGATATCGTTCACAGCCAATCGTTCCAATCTGTCATTCCAGGTTATATAGCAAAGCAAATCAATGAAGTACCAATGGTTACTAGTTGGCATACATCTCATTTTTTAAAGAAGGCGACCCAACCGGTGTGGCGTGCAATTTTTCGACAATTCCTTCAGTGTGCTGACCATAATTTTGCTGCGAGTATAGAGATAGCTGAAGTTGCACAAGGTTTGGCTCCCCAATTAACGGTTGAACCTGTTTCCAATGGGGTTGACACTGAGATGTTTCATCCTAAATCCAGTGAAAGCAAAAAGGAAGGAGCTGTAACTCTGATTGTTCCCAGGAGATTATATGAAAAAAACGGGGTAGAATTTTTCATTCGAGCGATGCCTTTGATCACACAAGCTGTTAATGCAAGAGCCATTATCGTAGGCGACGGACCTGAGAGAATAAAATTGGAACGCCTCTCCTTAACGCTCGGGATGGAATCGCACATTGATTTTCTGGGCTCCAAGAGCCATGAAGAAATGCCAAGATTATTTAATTCCGCAGATTTAGCGGTATTCCCGTCATTAATGGAAGCCACTTCTGTGGCAGCTCTTGAAGCAATGGCTTGTGGCGTACCCGTGGCAGCTTCCCGTGTTGGTGGTTTGCCGGAATTGATCGGGGACGAAGTAGGAGGCCTCTTTAGGCCTAGAGATTCAAGATCCCTAGCCGAAACAGTGCTTGAAGTGCTCAATAGAAATGATTTCCAGGCACTTGGAGATAACGCAAGGATTCGTGTTTTGGAAAACTGGAGCAATTTGTATCTTGTGGAACGCCATCTCAATGTTTACGAGTCTCTTATTAAAAATAATTCGTAAAACTCTGCCAGGATAAATAATTGGGAAATATGAGCAAACAAACAAACAATTCCCTCCTGATCGAAGCCCAGACAATTCCAGGATGGCTAATCATTCCTACCCTTTTGTTTTTGGTCGGATTTCTCTTTAGAGATTTTATTTTTTCGAACGACATGCTATACGGGTCAGATACTTTGAGTTTGGGTTACATGGCACGCGAGTTCTACGCAAACTCAATTCTCAAAGGTATTTTTCCATTATGGAACCCTTATATCCTCGGTGGCACACCGTTCCTGGATTCACTGGCAGGAGGAGATTCTCTGTACCCACCGAGTGCTTTGTTGCTCTTGGTTCTAGATCCACACCGAGCCTTAGGTTGGAAGTTGTTAGTACACATACTGATGGCCGGCTTGTTCATGTACCAATGGATAAAAAAACTCCACTTATCTACAAATTCAGCATTTATTGCTGCCATTGCTTATAGCCTTTCCCCGATCATGGTGACCTTGACGCACGGCGGTCAGGATGGAAAGATTTTTATCATAGCCCTTACTCCACTGCTGTTTTCAATGTGTGAGTCATTCATAGGTCGCCCCTCGTCTCGATCATTTGGGCTACTATCCCTCACGATAGGGCTAGCTATTTTGACAACACATTTTCAGATGGCATATTTCCTCTTTTTAGCAGTAGGAGCATACGCATGTTTTCGTACCCTAAATCAAAAATCGGGACACGAAGGGATCGTCGGATACTCTGGGAGGCTTGCTAGAGTTAATCTCTTGGGACTCTTTGGATTGGCTGCGATACTGGGACTGGCCCTATCAGCTATCCAGTTTTTTCCGGCCTCTTCTTACGTCCTTGAGCACTCCCGGCGAACAGCTACCACTACTGCAGCGACTCCCGAGGAAGCTCGCAGTTATTCCAGCTCTTGGTCTCTGCATCCCGAAGAAATAGTAGGACTGGTCATCCCTGAATTCGTTGGCGTGAGTAACGCCAACGATCAATGGTCACAAAATACCTACTGGGGCCGGAATGGGTTCAAGGGAAATCACGAATATTTAGGTCTTGCGATCCTTGTCTTTGCCGCTTTCTCCCTCCGGAGTAAACGTAGAAAAAGTCTGAGAAATTTTATGGTCAGCCTGGCCGTGCTGTCACTTTTGTTCTCCCTCGGAGAGCACACACCTATTTGGGGTTTGTTTTATAAGGTTCTTCCTGGAATCAATCTTTTTCGTGCTCCATCGCTTTCGATTTTTCTCGTTGGATTTTCTGTGACAACGTTAATGGCACTTGGATTAGAAGAAGTATGGACCCTGGGATTTGCAGGTAAAGGAAAATCGATATGGAAATATATTTGGCGTTTCATGTTAGGTATAATTACGGTCCTGCTGCTGGGTTTTATCTTTTCCAAGTCAGGAACTATTGCAAAGCTGTGGACATCGTTTCTCTATCCTGACATCAGTGATACAGGAAGGCAAATTCTTTATGGCAATAATTTGCTAATAGCCAAAGGTTTTTTTTATTCCACTTTGATTGCTACTTGCTTGTTAGCGGTCCTTGCAGGTGTACAGAGGCGTTTATGTCGCCCTCAACTAGCGGCAATCGCAATTGCAACAATAATTATCGTTGACCTGATTAGAGTGGATACATCCTTCATAAAGACAATTGACTTTAAAGAATTCCACAGAGCTGGTCCTACTATTCAGTTGCTTGTGGACCGCCAGAGAGAAGAGACCCCTTTTCGAGTGCTTTCCCTCACTGGATTGAATGGGCAAGATGTTCGTCCAGGGATGTTCGGCCTGGAATTAGCTGGTGGGCATCACCCGAACGACTTGGCACGTTACAGGGAATTGATTGGAATGACGGGCAGTGGACTGCCCATGAACTTGTTAACCAATCACAACATTCTAAGTTTGCTGAATGTCCGATACATACTCTGGCCTAAACAGCTCGGCAAACCTTCCGAACAGGGCCTTCCTGAAAACATCGTTGGTCACTTGAGAGAGATCCAGCAGTTGGGGGGGGCGGATATGTTTTCAGAGATTATTTATACTTTCCCTGATTTAGAACGAGCCAGATTAGTACACGATGCCATTGTCATTCAAGATGAAAACAATGCACTCGATTTTGTGTTGAGCGATCAATTTGATCCTAGTACTCAGGTGATAGTCAGTGAACCCCTACCTTTCCAAATCCAACCTTTGGTGAAACCCGGTCAAGTTTCTTGGGTTAGTCGAAATACTAACGACATGCGGCTAGAAGTCATAACGGAGAGCAATGCGATGCTAGTTTTAAGTGATAACTGGTTTCCGGGTTGGAAATCGCGAGTCAACGGTCAGTTAACTGAAGTATTGCGGGTCAACCACTCTCTCAGGGGCATTCCCCTGACAAAAGGCGTGCACTCTGTCGATATTTATTACGAGTCATCCATCGTCACTTTGTCGATGAAGTTGACAATGCTAACCTTATCAATCTTGTGTGTTCTTGTAATATGGAACCCGATAAAATATAAATCTCCCGCTATAAACAGTGATAAATACGATGCTTAAAGCTTTTCGTGTTGTCATCACATTATCTATTGTTTGGTTCATTTTCATGCAAGTTGATATCAATTTGAGCAGGCTGACACAAATGGATTTGGAAGTGTGGCATCCGAAAATCTTCCTACTGCTATTTTCTTCATTCCTCCTCCTTTTTGCGTACGTCACTTCTTCTTTGATTTGGAGAGAAATAATAAAAGATATTTCTCAAATTAAGCTCTCACCTTTTAGTGCGATCAGTATATTTCTCTCTGCTAATCTCTGTCGATATATTCCTGGAAAAATCTGGCAAATAGGTGGATTAGCCTACTTTTCTGAGAAATCAGGCATTCCACGTAGCGTGGCGCTGTACTCAGCAATCCTAGGGCAAATCTTGGCGTTGGCGGCGGCTGGCGTCTTGAGCCTTAATGCCTTCATGAAAGTGGAAACCAAACTAACCGAAACTCCTTGGGCAATAATCCTGGTGTCTTTGGCAATTGTAGCCTTGATTCCGTATGTGCTCAAGTGGCTCTCAACCAATTTTTTAACTCTCCCTGAAGGTGCGAGTATCAATCTACCTAGTGGATGGAATCTATTTTTTTTAAAATGGTTCGGTCTCTATTTAATAAATTGGATTCTATATGTAGTTGCATTTTGGTTTTTCTGTCAGTCATTTGATATCAACCACAGTCTATTGTTGCTCGGTTCGGCTTTCTCTGGTGCTTACCTCTTGGGCTATCTGGCTATTTTCAGTCCGGCAGGATTGGGTATTAGAGAAGGCTCACTAGTTATACTCCTTGAACCAATCATGCTAACTGAACAAGCGATATTGCTGGCCGTACTCGCTCGCCTATGGACTACTTTTGTAGAAATTATGCCAGGGATACCTTTGCTTATACGAGAACTCCACTCTAAAGGAAAGATTTCCCTATGATCAAGGAAGGCAATTACTTAATCGTTCTCCCCACTTTTAATGAAGCTGTCAACCTTGATCGGATTGTCACAGAGGTACTTTCTCAAGACAAACGAATTGATGTACTAGTGGTTGATGATAATTCTCCGGATGGCACAGGTGGTATCGCTGACACATTAGCGGCAGGTAACTCCAGGGTTTTCGTCTTACATCGGAAAAGGAAAGAAGGGCTGGGATTAGCCTATTTGGCCGGTTTTAATTGGGGGTTGAGCAGGGAATACACGCATTTTATTCAAATGGACGCCGATTTTTCGCATCGACCGCGAGATCTTAAGAAGTTCATCAGCAAAAGCATAGATCATGAAATCGTTTTGGGTTCACGCTACCTAAATGGCCGAGTCACCGTTATCAATTGGCCGATGAGTCGCCTTTTGGTCAGTTACTTCGGGAGCTGGTACGCGCGAATGATTACGGGTTTGCCAGTGCGAGATGCAACAGGAGGATTCAATTGTTGGCAGCGGAAAGTGCTATCCAGCCTGGATTTCAGTAGCATAGGATCAAGCGGATATATCTTTCAAATCGAACTAAAATTAAGGTCCTGGAGAAAAGGTTTCAGCATGACAGAAATCCCGATTATTTTTGAGGAACGGGAAGCTGGTGAATCTAAAATGTCCAAGTCGATAGTGATAGAAGCTGTGTGGAAAGTTTGGAAACTTCGACTACTCCGCATGTTCGGCAGGCTGTAAAGTAGATCATGCCGATCCATGATCTACTTTACAGGTGTCCATTATGTGACGCTGAGACTACTACATTCATTAGTAATCAAACTTCTTGCTTAGGCTGTAAAACAATTTTCTCGAATTCAATCGATTCACAGATCCTTGTTCAGCCACAACGGGAACCTGCGTACCTCACTTCAGCTCACATGCTAACCCTTTCTATGGAAAAACTGCTGAAAGCGCGATTTGATCGTTTATCAAATCCCGATCAATCCTTGCTCCGTTCTGAAGCTATCATGGCTATAGCCTCAGAATACCAACCTGTATATTTGAAAAAGGAATTGATGGGTTACACTGAGGTTATTCGGGGAGGCACAGCAGGCCATTTGATCCTAAGCAAGAGTTTGGATTTTGTTGGAGAGAAGGGTGTCTTGCACCATTGGAATTTTGACCAGATAAAGTCTCTACAAATCAGCTCAGATGCAATTCAACTATATATGCAAGAAAAAGGTCTCCATCAATTCAAATTGATAGAAAACTCTCCAAAACTTTGGGAAGACAACTTGAAATTGGCTATTTCTCGCTATTACCTAAAGCAAAATCTAGAAATATTTTCTTACCAACCAGTGATTAAAACGAGAAGGATCGAAATTTAATGTTTTATCATTTTGTGCGTTTTCTTGGAAGAATCTATTTCCAGATGCGTCTAAATATCCAAATAGAAGGGGAACATTTATTCCGCCGAAGGGACCTTTCATCTTGGTATTAAATCATGTGAGCGATATAGATCCATTCCTGGCTCATGTATTTTGCCCTCGCCTTCTTTCCACTATGACTAAAAGTTCTGCTTTCAGATTCAAGGTTGTCAGAATACTAGGCCCTCTTGTGGGAGCGCTTCCGACTCTTCGATTCAGGGTAGATCCTCAAGTTGTAAGGGTGGCCCTGCGATTACTGCTAAGAGGAAAAGCGGTAGGTGTTTTTCCCGAGGGAGAACGAAGCTGGGATGGGAAGTTACGGGATATTAAAATGGGGACAGTCAAGTTTTTACTGAAAGCTAACGTGCCCGTGATACCTTGTGGAATCGTGGGTACCTACAACATAGCTCCTCGATGGGGTAAAATGGATTTACTCAACCTCAAGGGCAAAAGAGAAACAGTGATTCTTCGCTATGGGGAACCGATATTTTTTGGCAGTCACAACTCACGCTCTGCTAGGGAAGAGGCATTCTTAACCACACTTTCAAAAGTAGAAAATTCCCTCCTAGGCTTAACAACATGATTCCAAAGGCACAAAACATAGATAGTAGCTATTACGACCAGAGCGACTACTATAAAAAAAATGCTGCTCATCTCTTGGATTTTAAAAGTCGTTTTCAGCGCTATAGAGTTCGAAAACTTCGAGAGATCTATGATCCAAAATTGGAAGAAACCGTTCTTGATCTTGGGTGTGGATGGGGTACTCTTTGTTGGTCGTTGGCCAAGCGAGTCCGGCACATCACCGGTCTTGATTTCAGTGAAACAAGCATACGTTTATGCAATGAAAGGTTAAAAGAAGAATTGCACGCTAATGTAAGTTTTGTTCAAGGTGATGCAAGGAAAACCGGTATGCCATCTCGAACCTACGACCTCATCATCGCTGCGGACTTATTCGAACATCTATACTCTGATGATTCAGACAAGGTGACTAGAGAGGCTTTTCGGTTGCTAAAAAGACAGGGTCGCTTTTCAATCTGGACTCCCTGTAGGAGTCATATCATCGAAATCCTTAAAAACCGTAACATTCTATTCACAAAAGATGAGACTCACGTAGACTATAAGTCGATGCAAGGTCTTTTGAAGATGCTTGAAGGAGCAGGATTTGTAGTTGAGAAACGCTACTATGCGGAATCCCATATCCCTTTTTTTAAACAGATAGAAAGAATTTTTCTAAAATTCCTTCCTCCATTCAGGAGACGTATCGCCATATTAGCTTTCAAGCCGTAACTTCTCACAACGACACAGTAAATAGATTGGAATGTCAACTAAAAGGAAGGCAAAATTGCCACA
>JAPKDG010000054.1 GCA_028822645.1 Longimicrobiales bacterium
ACATCGTATGGAAAATCCTCTAAGTGAATCCTTGGAATAGTCAATCCCAAAGCTCGCTCGATACCTTGCAGGTCGCTCTCGCTTTCTGGCATGACTAAGGTGAGAGCCTCACCCTTGGCCTCGGCACGTGCCGTACGACCGACACGATGAATGTAGTCCTCCGGAGCTCCAGGCACATCGAAGTTCACCACGTGTCCAAGAGCATCGATGTCGATACCACGTGCAGCGATGTCCGTGGCCACCAGAACCCGGAATTTCCCGGACTTGAATCCGGCTAAGGCCTTGGTCCGCTGTGGCTGAGAGCGGTTGCCGTGAATCCGTTCAGAGAAAATACCGCTACGATTCAGTAGTTTGGCCACGCTGTCTGCTCGGTGTTTGGTACGGGTGAAAACTAGAGCGTCGTTGATGTGTCCCCGCCGTAAAAGCTCCACGAGCAGGGCGCCTCTTTGCTTGGCCAGTACCGGGTACACAGCGTGGGACACACCCTCGGCTGGGGCGGCCTTCCGCTGTAGTGTGATTCTCACTGGCTTCTTGAGGATTTCTCTGGTCAATTTCTCGATGGGAGCCGGCATAGTAGCGCTGAAAAAGAAAACCTGCTTCGGCTTAGGTACATGGTGTAAAATGCGTCGGATGTCCGGCAAGAAACCCATGTCCAGCATTCGATCGGCCTCGTCTAGCACCAAGTATTCAAGTCCGGACAGGGTAGCGTAATGGTGTTGGAAGTGATCGAGAAGTCGCCCTGGAGTAGCGATGATGACGTCTGTGCCCCTCCGAAATGCGGTCTTCTGAGGGCCCATGACCACACCACCGTGTACCACGGCTGACTTGATGCCAGTGAACTGGGCTAGCGCATTGAGGTCATCGCGTATCTGACAGGCGAGCTCTCGAGTAGGGGCCAGGACTAGGCCGCGGGTTGTTCCACGCGGTTGTTCCACTAGCTGGTGGAGTATAGGCAAAAGGAAAGCAGCGGTCTTCCCGCTTCCCGTGGCCGCACAGGCAAGGAGATCCTGACCTTCGAGGGCAGGAGGAATCGCTTTCGATTGAATGGGGGACGGACGTTGGAAGCCCAGTTTGTCGACACCTCTAATAAGGGTCGGGTGCAACTTGAGTGAAGAAAAAGACAAGGATTTTCCGATGTGAAGGCGCTCAGCAGGCTGACTGGATTATCCAGGTCGATAAGCTGGCGCAGATTTTATACGTAGAATCGTCTACGGAACCGAAAGTTCGACGCAGAATTCCGTTGGGGAAAATAGTGGAAGTGAGGGTGGAGGGTCAATCCGTTGGCTTATCCTCCGGATTCTATATGAAATAGCTTGTTGTAAATAACCCAATTTTCATCAACTTTTACCAATGAAAGTGTATCCACAAATGTGAATCCGAGATACTCATCTCTCACTCGAGCACCCGCCGTTATGCCAGCCACTTCAACGCTAAGAATCTCCGTCATCAACGTCTCGCCATTCTCTTTGGGAGAAGGTTCCTGCGAACCCACCAGGTCCCCAAACTCATCGCGACTCATCTCGTGAAATTCTCCAGCAAATATTCCTGTTATTTTGGCGCTAGGATGAAATGCAGCGTCCACCATATCTTTGCTCGATTCATACATGGAATCAAAATAAAGTTGAATCGTTGATTCAACGGCCTGTCTTTCACTCATGGTATTTCTCCTTGATGAGTACTGAGTTTGGTGTTTTGGATTTCCCGTCTTTAGCCCAACGAGCAATATCAGATAAAAAAGCGCGTCTACTTCTTAGGTCTTCATTCATAGCCGGCTAGTTGTATCCACTGAGAACATCAGACATCCTTCCCACAAAATTCATGTCTACTTCTTCTAAGACGTATTCGTCGGGTCTGTAGGAACGACCCATAAAGAGGTTATCCACTTGAAACTGCATCTGACTTTCAACTAAGCGAGTTGCCCCAATATGTAACTCGGTAATGCCTGTTGCCACTAGAAGTTCATCCACATGCGATGGTTCAACACCCCCACAGCCCATGACCTTAATAGAATCTCCCCCTGCCACAACAAGTTCTGAAAGGAAGGGTAGCGCTTGTCTCAAACAGGCTGAACCAGCTGAGGTAAGCACTCGATCTACAGCCATTTCACAAAGCGTATCTAGACTCTCTAGCAGGTCTCTTGTAACATCAAACGCTCTGTGGAAAGTGACCTGCAAAGGCCTAGCCGCATCTACTAAGCGACTGGATCTCTCCTTATCGATAGTACCATCTGGATTTAAGATTCCGAATACTACACCATTCGCACCCGAGTTTTTAACATTGGCGATGTCTCGCAACATCACTTCAAACTCTAGATCAGTATAGAGAAAGTCACCCCCACGCGGCCTTATCATGACCATCACCGGCACCTTCACCGTCTCAACGCTTAGCCGTATCATCCCGGAACTCGGTGTAGTCCCACCCTCTACCAAGTTATCGCATAACTCTACTCTCTGTGCACCTGCCTGCGCTGCACTTACTGCGTGCTTTACTGAGCCACAACAAACCTCTAGTAACAAAGTCCACCTCTAAATACAAAGAGCAACATTACGGGAGAAAAATCTTAACTCTTTTATTTGGATTTAGCAGGGCCTCATAGACTTTTTGTCCTACGAGGCCCTGCCTTCATTCATTTTTTCGGTCAGTAGCTTACGAACTCAACTACCTTCGGCCAGACCTTACCAATGCATCCGCTAACATCAGGACTTGAGTCACTGGTGCGTCTCCAACTTCGGTAGCCAGCCCAGTAATTTCGATACTGCAAGGACCTCTTGGGTTCTGGTTCGCCCCGTATGGGGGATGTGCCCCTAGCCGATAGCCGTTAGAAATCTTCTAGTATTTTGCGCAGTGGATGAGTGGCCTATGTTGAACCAGAGGCACCTCAACGGAGTCAATGCTTTAGTTCTTCCGTTCACCGATGAAGGGGCGGCCCTGACCTCGCATTCCCATGATCGTTCCTTCTATCGAACCACCATCGATTATACCTGAAAAACTCTGGCTAAATGAGTTTCCCCGTATACGATCTCTCATTGCTTGGGGCATACCTTCAGAACTTAGCGTCACTCGGAAACTAAAGCTCTTGCCTTCTATCACTCCATCTTCGACATCACTCTCAAATGTTCCACTTTGACCACGGCCACTGGCTGTTCGGGTCAGAGTACCCGTTAAATCTTGCCCGTCTTGAATCACAACTAATGTCATCGTCTGAGGGACAACACCTCCCTGAGTGGAGATCTCCCAGGCGCCCGTAAGATCTTGTGCAGCACCTGGTGATGATATGACCAGCAAGAGAAGAAGAGTGATTGAAAGATTTCTCATGTCCATAGATGATGCTCCTGTTCTTTAATATGAAACCAAGTATGTCCAAATAAACTCAACGAGGTTAGAGAGATGACTCGCCTAAATTGGATAACGTTAAAGACCAGTACCTCTCGACCCCCTTGTCTATGTGCCAAAACAGCAAGATATATCAAAAGTATTTTGCACATCTGATGAGTGCCGTATAGTGAATGGACACCTTAATAATCACTGGAGGAACCTTGGATCGCCGACACTTTAACAAGCTTGCTGCCATAGGCTTAGCAGGCATCTTTCCACGGCGACAGGATCGGTTCAACTTTTTCTCTGACCAGAACTTGGAAGTCGATAGTCGCCGATTGAATCGGCGGATGAATCAGCTTGCAAGATTTGGCGCTAACAGTGCGGGCGGTATTGATCGTGTCGCATTCAGTGACGCAAATATCGAGGCCCTCGATTGGATTTCTGGATTACTAGTAGAGTCAGGATTTACTCCTTCAATTGACTTTGCCGGCAACATGATCGCTCACAAACCAGGATCAGAACCTCATCGCTCTCCCATCATGCTGGGTTCCCATGTTGATTCGGTTCCCGGTGGTGGAAACTATGATGGGCAAGTTGGCTCCATGGGTGCCCTAGAAGTTGCGACGACGCTTGCTGATGCAGGACACACAACCCGACATCCACTCGAAATAGCAGTATTCACAAATGAGGAAGCGGGTAAAACGGGTAGTAGAGCCCTGGCCGGGGAGTTGGAGGAATTTGAACTCGATATACCTACTGCATCAGGCTTCACGATAGGAGAGGGGCTTCGGAGACTCGGAGGAAACCCAGATAGGCTTGACGAGGTGCGTCGACGTGAAGGGTCAGTGGAGGCTTTTTTAGAACTCCATATTGAGCAGGGTGGAGTATTGTATGAGGATGAAATAGACGTGGGTGTGGTGGAAGGGATTGTAGGCATTATGAGGTGGGACGTCATCGTTGATGGAAAAACGAACCATGCTGGTACAACACCGATGGACCGTCGGGCTGATGCCATGGTCGCGGCGGCTAGGTTTGTCGATTTGGTCTATACCACAGCACGTGGAATGCCAGGCCGCCAAGTAGCAACGGTAGGTAGGCTAGAAGCAGAACCGGGTGCGCCCAACGTGATTCCCGGCCGGGTCACTATGACGCTTGAAATTAGAGACCTGTCGATGGAGGGAATTGAGAAGGTATACGACGAGATCGGTCAAAGCGTTGGACGGATCGAAGAGCAAACAGAAACTCAGTTCGCATTCGAACGGTTCTATACAAGTAGAGCGGCACCTACAGAGCCACGGATTCGAGAGATCATAGAAAATTCGGCTCAGAGCCTGGGCCTTTCTTCCCGCAGGATGCCGTCAGGTGCAGGACATGACGCTCAAAGCATTGCACTTTTTGCTCCAGTTGGAATGATATTTGTACCCTCCGTGGACGGGATCAGTCACGCGCCTGAAGAGTTTACGGAACCTCAGGATATCACGAATGGAGTAAACGTTCTCCTTCGAACGCTCCTGGAAATAGACAGGGCAGGCACCTAGCCAAGGTCGGAAGTATGCTGTGCGGCCGCGGGTCAGTGTCGTATGTTTTTGCTTCGCGTACAAACCATCTCTTAAGAGGAGGATACATGCTTGCAAGAATGAAGCCCATCCTGGGTGCAACACTAGTGGGTACGATAATAGGTCATTTGGGGACAACAACTTTGTTCTATCCTGCGATGGATGCTGTTGGCTCCGGATCACCCTTTCCGCCTCTAATAGCGAATGATCTTGTAGCCTCATTCGTGTACGTTTTGATCGTCGTACTATTCTTAGATTGGGTAGTGCAGAAAGCTGGAAGACCGATGTTCAACGCCATGGTAATGGCCGGTTCACAGATTCTTATCGTGGACGTCAACTACGTTATGATTGGCAGAAGGGCCTTACAACCAGCATTGATAAGTGTGGTAATAATTCTGCTACTGTTCGCTGGAGCAGCTTTTACCTACGAGAAACTATCGGACTAGATCTATCCTGACCCTGAGGTGATATCCGGTGCAATGGGTAGTGCCTCAGGGTTGGAACAGATAGGCCCGTGGACCTCAGAGCGGAATATAGTAATGGACAGCAACCCAACTCGTGGGGAGGCATGCCTGGAAAGTTTAGAGAAGAATTTCGCTACGTTCCTTCTCTGATAATCTCTCGGGTGATAGCTTACTGGACGAGATAGGTAAGCTACTTGGGGTATGTTCTGGTTGTAGATTTTAATAGAAGGTCATTGATCGCAACGCTTTTTCCCTGATTTGAGTATACCCTACAGAGAGGACATTATTTTTGCTAAATGAAGGGCAGTGTCATGACTGAATCCATTTCAGAGGTGAGCAGGTACCTTGCTTCTCTCTTTCGCTCCGCAAGCTCACTCCGAGCTGGCGTGGTCAGTATTGTGGCGCTCAGCTCATCAATTACACTGGGCTGTGCGTCGTCATCCCAGCTAACTAACAGCGATGTGCCCAGGGTACTCGACCCGGACCTTGCCCGATTGGAAAGGATTTATCGGGCTCGAGAGGATAGCATCAGGATGGTAGTGAATGATGCTGACGCTAATTTTATGAGCGGTATGATCCATCACCACGCTCAGGCACTTGTGATGTCTGCACTCGCTCCGACCCACAGTTCTAATTCAGCAATCAAAACTTTGACATCGCGCATTATCAATGCTCAAAAAGATGAAATCGCTGTAATGCAACGCTGGCTAGGTGAAAGAGGACGGCCTGTCCCAGAAGTAGATACAAGTGGGACAATGACGATGTCCCAAGACCACTCAATGCATATGCCAGGGATGCTTTCTCCCCAGCAAATAGACTCATTGACACTCGCGCACAACGAAGAATACGATCGCCTTTTCTTGCGTTACATGATTCAACATCACAACGGGGCGGTGGGTATGGTGCACGATCTGTTCGCCACAGACGGAGCAGCACAAGACGATTTTGTCTTCAAACTCGCATCCGATATTCAAGTAGATCAAATTACCGAAGTGGCTAGAATGCAAAAGATGCTCGACGAGTTCATGCGGGCTTCTCCAAACCGATGAACATGCCTCCACTACAATCAAGGAAGGATAAGATGAACCTGACGATTCAAGATCTGCCTAGTGCCTCCTGGAAGAGATTTTCTTCTATGGCCAGGCCACTAGTTCTAGCGGTTATGGCCCTAACTAGCTGTACATCGTCGACGATGTCTACGGGGTCTCTCAGTGTGGGCAGTCCCACACTAACTCTACAGTCTTTACAGGTGACCCCACCAAGTCCTGACCCACGCGTCGGCCTTCGTGCAGGCCTCTTCAATGCTGAGGAAGCGGCGTGGAATATGAGGGTCGTATCCACAACCCCTCCTCCGGAAGAGTTCGTTGGTATCACAAACTCCGACTTAGCATTTAAGGGCAACTACGCAATTCAGGGTAACTACAGTGGTGTACAGGTCTGGGATATCTCTAACCCATCGAACCCAACCACAGTAACTACTTTCGTCTGTCCAGCGTCACAAAGTGACGTTTCTGTATTCGGTAATTTGATGTTCGTATCCGGTGAAGGTATGACCGGTAGATTAGACTGTAGTGATGAGGGTGTCCAAGAAGCTGTAAGTCACGATCGCATGAGAGGAATCCGCATCTTTGACATCACAGACATCCGTAATCCGGACTATATTACCAATGTTCAGACCTGTCGTGGTTCACATACCCACACGGTCCTTGAGGATCCCGACGACCAAGATAACGTTTATATATATGTATCCGGTTCTGCTCCAGTTCGCCCAGAGGAAGAGCTGGCTGGTTGCTCAGATGCGTTGCCTAGTGACGACCCCAACTCTGCTCTGTTTCGGATCGAAGTGATCCGGGTTCCACTCGCCAGCCCAGAGGATGCGGCAATCGTGAGTTCCCCTCGTATCTTCAATGATTTGGTGGCCCCACCAGAACATGGTCTGGCCCCAGAGGATATATTGGCACTGGACGAAGCTAAGGCTTCAGGTGCATTCATTGTTGAAATGGGTGGGCAGGAGAGGGTCTTATCGAGCAGAATGTTAGATCCTATGCTCCGCGATATCGTAGCAGCACGAGGCGGATCTGGTCCGCCTTCTGCGGCGGACAGTGCAACTCTTCGTGCCGCCTTGCCAGAACTTATTGCTTCTGCCGGTGCTAACCCTCTCGAGGATCTCGGACCTACGCAGTGTCACGATATCACCGTCTATCCTCATCTAGGTCTCGCCGGTGGGGCTTGTGGTGGTTACGGCCTCCTCTTGGATATAAGCGATCCGATTGATCCTACTCGCTTAGCTGCTGTTGCCGATTCGAATTTCTCCTATTGGCACTCCGCGACATTCAACAATGACGGCACCAAAATTCTCTTTACGGACGAATGGGGTGGCGGCGGTGCACCAAAATGCCGAGCCACTGATCCCAAAGAATGGGGTGCAAACGCACTCTTTAGTCTCAACGGCGATAACATGGAGTTCGAGAGTTATTACAAGTTGCCTGCTCCGCAGACATCGCTCGAGAACTGTGTGGCACACAATGGATCATTAATACCGATTCCAGGCCGAGATATTATGGTTCAAGCATGGTATCAGGGTGGAATCTCCATCTTCGATTGGACGGACGTAAGCCAACCTATTGAGATCGCGTACCACGATCGTGGACCGACCGATCCCAGTCGTATGGGAATGGGTGGAAGCTGGTCTGTCTATTGGTATAACGGCCTGCTAGTAAGTTCCGAAATCGCTCGGGGCCTTGATATCTTCGAACTCACGGCAAGTGAAGCCATTTCACAAAACGAGATCGATGCAGCCAATACCGTCAAATTTGAACACTTGAATTCACAAGGTCAGCCTGAGTTGGTTTGGCCGTACAGTTTCTCGCTTGCGAGAGCCTACATAGATCAGCTGGAACGTTCTCATGCGATGCCTGCGAATAGAATCGACAATATACGTACGAGACTCGCTGATGCAGAGAATGATTCGGGGTCAGCTCAACGGGCCTCGCTGGCTGGTCTCTCATCTAGAATCCGTGGCATGGCAGCTCAGTCTGGAGATGCAGGTAAAGTCCAAATGTTAGCGGACGCATTGGAGGGGTTGGCAGAAGGCGGTTGAGCCTTGCAAGCTGTTTGATCGAGTAAATTGAAGGCAGAGCAGGGCATCCTGCTCTGCCTTCAATTGGTTGTTTTGCTTGTGTATCCCTGACTTGGAAATATTAGATACGGCAATGCGTTAACGCATTGGTAAATAAACGTTTACGGTACTATGCCGCCCAAATTCAGCATTATTCGAGGCATTTTAACCTGTCGAAACCTGTCATTGATATTCTTTTCGGGGTAAATTAATCTTTATAAAATGAATCTGATACAGCAGTAAGAGGATTAGTGATGATTGAGTCGACACTCGCCACACGGCTTGCTGTGGCTAGACAAAGAGCAGGAATGACCCAGGGAGTGCTTGCCAAGGCACTAGGATTGGGCGCTGGATCCAGGATTAGCGACTGGGAGGCTGGGCGCACGTCACCGACGGCAGGTACCATGGTGCAAATTCCACACGTGCTTGGAGTAAGCGGCCACTGGCTTTTGACGGGTTCTGGACCCATGGCAATAGGCGAGGGGAATGATGAGGCGCGGATCGAAGCGGCGGGTAAGATTCTGGCTGGTGAGATATCCGAGGATGTGGTGAACTTGATCGCGGGGCGCACTGAACCCGGTCCGGTTGTTCAGGCAGCAGTTCTTACCGCTGAGGTGGCTAGATCCTTGAATACCAAATCCAGTGCAGAGCCTGCTGGATCCGTCCCATTCTTGGATCCCGATACCGCCAATCGCAAGGACTAGACCTCCCTTTCGGCTCTGCTTATTCAAGGGGTGTTAGGGGTCGATGGCCTTCCGTACGGCGGCCGATCTGATAAGCTCGACCGGCTAGCCCTTCGTGGCTTAGTAGCTGACGGCATTGAATCAGGCCGCATTTACTTAATCCGAACGCGGTAATGGAGCTGCTACTTCCGTCAGGCTCGGATACGGTCTGTATCGTCTGTAAAAGCGATTCAGTCGAAAACTTTAAAGTCATAGACAGTAAAGCATACTGGAAATGTAACTGTTGTTTGGCGAAATTCTTGGATAAGAGTCACTATCCAGACCCTACGCTCGAAAAAAATCGTTACTTAGAACACCAGAATAGAATTGACGATGAGGCATATAGGAATTTCCTAGCAAGGCTGGCAAATCCGCTCAAAATGAAGTTAAAAGAAAATGACAAGGGGCTTGATTTTGGTTGTGGGCATGGCCCTGCATTAGCAGATATGCTGCGATCAGACGGCTTCACGATGGATCTGTACGATCCGTTTTTCTTTCCTGATGAAAGTGTTTTTTCCAAGGGATACGACTTTATAACGTGCACTGAAACGGCGGAACATTTCTTCGATCCATTCAAAGAGTTCAATGTTTTGGACCGACTGTTAGTCAGTGGTGGTTGGTTGGGGGTGATGACGTGTTTTTTAACCGACGAAGAGTCGTTTGACAATTGGTACTATCGAAGGGATCCCACCCACGTAGTTTTTTATGCAGAAAAGACATTCGAAGTGATTGCCTCCCAGCGAGAATGGAGTTGTGAGATTCAATCAAAAGATATTGTGTTGTTGAGGAAGACAGCATCCTGATAGCAACGTTACTTTGAATATACGGTTGAGCATTGTGTCCCTGGTTAGAATTTAGAAGGAAAGGATGAGAATGGTACGTTCAAATGAGGACTGCTGTTAGAGTGGAAGGTGCAAGTCAGATGCCAGTGCTACTCTACGATGGTTTGTGTGGATTCTGCGACCGAACGATCCGATTGATCCTGAAAGTTAACCGTAAGGGCACTATTCGGTTTGCGTCTCTCCAGGGTGAATTCGCAGCGTCGGTGCTTGAGAGGCACTCGTCGCTAAAGGGAATCGACTCGCTAGTTCTGGTGGAATCAGGACACCTGAGGGGAAAGGAGCAAGTATATGTGCGGTCCAGAGCGGTGCTGAGAATTGCTTGGCACCTGGGTGGCCCATGGAGAGCTTTTGTGGTATTTCGGATAGTACCCCGTCCATTGCTTGACTGGGCCTACGATGTGTTTGCTCGCTATCGTTACCAAGTATTCGGCCGCCTAGACACTTGTGCCACCCCATCGTTGGAGGAGAATGTTAGGTTCCTGGACTGACTAACTTTCTCAGAGCTTCTGCTGCGGCGACATTACCGGCCTTAGCCGCTTTTGCGTACCAGTATTTAGCTTGCTCAATGTCACGGGTGATTCCCCGTCCAGCTTCGTAAGCTTCCCCAAGCCGAAGTGCTGGGATTACATCTCCGGCTTTAGCGGCTTTAAGCCACCATTCGGCTGCCTCAGCGTGATCAACGGGTACACCACGGCCGTCCTGGTACATGTTCCCCACGTTGTGTGTCGCTAAGATGTGGCCTTCTTTAGCAGCAGTTTTGTACCATTGCAGGGCTTGAGCGTAGTCAATTTCGATTCCTAGCCCTTCGTCGTAAGCAGTTCCCATGAGAAAAGTAGCTTCAATGTCACCTGAGTTGGCTAGAGTGCGAATGCGAACCAGAGCGTCTCTTGCGATACGCTTCGCGTGAGGCAGATCCTTTTCGAACCCCATGCGGCCCGTGGAATGAACTCGGGCGATCCACATTTGAGCTAATGCGTCGTCTTTGTTTTCGGAAACTTCTAGCAGAAGCTCTTTTGCTCGAGCGTCATCAACCGTTCCGGTCACACCTGTGTAGTGGTCGATCGCTTCGAGGAGTCGATCTTGTGCGGCGGTGGATCCTTGAGCTTGAGCTGAAAGATTCAACAGAAAAATACCAAGGACTGCTCCCCCGAAGACAAATAGCAACTTGTTCATAAAGGGATCCTTATTTAATTGTGGAGAAGCTTGGAGATGGATCTGCTGAGACTTTGAAGATCCGTAAGCTTAATTGCATGATCGGCCCCATCAAGAACGCGAAGAT
>JAPKDG010000055.1 GCA_028822645.1 Longimicrobiales bacterium
ACGCAAAAAGCACCTTGTCTAGCAATGTTTCTGGTTCCGTCCCAGTGAGTTCGGGAGCATGTGCACGAATAGCCTGTAACACTTCATTCGGATAGCCGAGTCTTTCAAGCTCAGTCAATCCTACCTGGGGATGCTCATCTGGATATTTTTCCCAATCAAGGTCATGCAAGAGTGCCGCTGTGCCCCATAAATCCTCATCTTCACCATAGATTCGAGCATAGTGACGGACTGCGGCTTCAACGGCCAACATGTGTTTTCTCAATCCCACGTTTTTAACCCACTTCTCCAAGAGGTCTATTGAAGCCTCACGATCGACCAGCATATTGCCCACACCTAGCTCCTGTTGAAATCTATTTCCCTTACATTATGTGCAAAGTCAGCACAAAGTCCCAATAGGTCAACCTCAGTCTCATAAAATAGACAATTTGGTTAAAATACACTTTCTTAATAAAGATCAAATGGTAGCAGAAGGACATAAATCAGACATCATACAAAGCTGGCATTGAGGTCTCCTAGCGTAACAAACTTCCCGGCCATGAAAAATCAACAGGTGTGAAAGGATAGTCCAATTGTCTTGCGGAAATAACTGTATCAGATCCCGCTCGATTTTCTCTGGATACACCTCTTTCGTCAAAGCGAGAAGGTTGGACAGGCGCTTCACATGAGTGTCCACCACAACGCCTATGTTGATCCCAAAAGCATTGCCCAAGATTACATTCGCAGTTTTTCGTCCAACTCCGGGAAGGGCCGTGAGGTCTTCCATGGTCCTAGGCACTTTCCCGTCATGGTCCTCCACAATCCCTCGAGCGAATCCAATGATATTCTTAGCTTTTGACCGAAAAAATCCAGTCGAATGAATCAATTTTTCGATGTCGACTTGATCGGCTCTCGCCAAATCATCAGGACTTGGATAGCCAACAAACAATTTCGGCGTGACCATATTCACGCGTTCATCTGTAGTTTGTGCTGAAAGGATTGTAGCAACGCCTAGCTGGAATGGCCCCTCATGCTCCAGCGCACAGTGTGCGTCGGGGTATTCCTGTGAGAGAAGGTCAAAAATCTGATGAGACCTCTCACGTTTAGATTTATTTGATTCCCTAGACAATACCTAAAACTCCCTAGAACAAGCCTCTCTGATACAAGAGACTAGTCGATAGACCCATCAGTACCCAAACTATGGTGTCCTGAGTCTGCTGAAGACATCGAAAGCAACATCTTCTTACTTAACCATTTATTCGAAGCTATGAGAACAATCAATACCACAGACCACTGAATCAAAACAGTGCCAATGTTCAAAGGTGAAAACAGAGTCCATGTTTCACGGAACGATTCTCCCTGCACCTGGTACAGCCACCAAACCATTAGCACGACAGACTCTACCATCACAAATCTAATCGCCCAATCCCACCAAGCTCCTATATATATATCCGAATCACCAGTATTAATATACCGCTCCCTCCACTCGCTTATTCCATATTTCAGAACTGCAAAGGCAAAGAAAAACCCCGACAACATCAAGCCAACACCCCAAACCCAATCTTGATTGGCGAAGAAAGGACCTGATCCAGGAGTACTTGTCCAATTATAAGCACTCGGAATACCAAAGAGGAATCCGGCGACACCAACCAGAGCTATAGCACGCGACCTACTCATCCCTAGATCAATCAATATCCTACTGGGCAGTTCGATTAAGGCCACCAAAGAAGTCCAAGCGGCAAACAGCAATGCTAAGAAGAATAAGGTCATGAAAAATCGACCACCTGGTATCTGTGAAAACAGTTGGGGAACCCAGATAAAAGTTAAACCCTCGTTTCCTGCACCAACTATTTGTGCAGACGCGTCAGGCATCACTGAAAAGACAGTGCCCAAAACCATGATTCCAGCAAGTAGTGAAATAGCATTGTTCCCAAAGCCAATTACGAAAGCATTCAGAGCTGTATCTTCTCTGTTCCTCATGTAGACGGCATAGGTGAGAACCAATCCCCAGCCAGCTCCTGTATCCCAAGCATTTTGAGTCAGAGCTTCTAACCAAATTTTTACGTCAGTCAGTTCAGACAGTTTGGGAGTGAACAGGAAGGCTATACCCTCCATCGCCCCAGGCAGCGTCACAGCCCGAATCGCTAAAATGACGATCAGTATAATGAGCCCTGGGATTAGTATTTTGGTCGCTTTTTCTATTCCCTTCACTCCTTTAGAAACTACGAAAATCGCTAATCCCATGGCGATTGCATGCGTCAAAAGCGCGCCTGACGTACCAGCAAACTCCTCCCAGAATGCTTCGGGTATAGGAGTCGGAATCTCTCCCCTCAAACTGGCCAGAAAAAACCTAAGAGTCCAACCCATAACCACACTGTAGTAACACATTATTGCTGCCGCTACGAATGCTATCCAACCACCCATCCACGTAAATTTAACACCGATAGTTTTCATGAAGGCTCCAATAGCCCCTGACCGTGTAGCCTTGCCCATGCCAAATTCCAGAATCAAAAGGGGAACAGACCACAGCATCAGGAAAACCAACCAAGCCACTAAAAATGATCCTCCACCGTTAGAAGCAGCCACTCGAGGAAATCTCCAGATATTACCGGTGCCCACGGCCATGCCAAGCATGGCTAGTAGCATTCCCCAACGAGAGCTGAAAACCTCACTTTTGGACGCCAACACTACCTCCAGTTTTTAAACAGTCAGCTAAGAACAGGCTCTCTGGTCCAGTTTCTGACATCCATAAATTTCTAACCTCATAAGCCAAACTAAAGGTTCAGCAAATGATCAGATACCCATTTTCGCACCGTTTCCATTGATATTCTTTCTTGTTTTAAGGTATCCCGATCACGAATGGTCACTGTTCCATCCTCTAGCGTCTGCCGGTCAACGGTGACACACCAAGGGGTACCCGCTTCATCTTGTCTCCTGTATCGCCTACCTATTGATCCAGACGTATCATAGAAGGAAGGTATAGAGGCTTTCCTGAGATCTTCATACAGACCAGCTGCCAATTCAGGTAGTCCTTCTTTTTTCATCAAAGGGAAAACAGCCACTTTCGTAGGAGCTATTCTTGGGTCTAGACTGAGAAATACTCTTTCCACTCCATCTATATTTTCTTCTGTATAAGCATCCAACAAAGCTATCAGTACAGTTCTTTCCACCCCTACCGCAGTCTCCACAACATATGGGAGAAATCTTTTGCCGCCTGCAGGATCAATGTATTCCAATCTTTTCCCAGAGTGATCTTGGTGGCGTTTCAGGTCGAAATCCGTCCTACTATGGACGCCCTCGAATTCCTGCCATCCAAATGGGAATTCATACTCTATGTCCACAGCCTTTTTTGCATAGTGGGCCAATTCATCTTTTCCATGCTGATGAACTCTCAATTTATTTTTAGAAATACCCAAAGAGTAGCTCCATTCCAATCTGGCGTTTAGCCAGTAGTCAAACCACTCATCATCTGCACCAGGTTCTACAAAAAACTGCATCTCCATCTGTTCAAACTCACGAGTCCGGAAAATAAAATTTCCTGGAGTGATCTCATTTCGGAAAGCTTTTCCAATCTGAGCAATACCGAAAGGTATCTTCTGACGTGTAGAATTCTGGACATTTATGAAATTCACATAAGCACCCTGAGCAGTCTCCGGCCTCAAGAAAACAGTTGATGCTTGGTCTTCCACTGGCCCCATAAAAGTCTTAAACATCAAATTGAACATTCTAGGGTCACCGAATACCTCAGTTTTCCCACAAGTTGGGCACTGACCTTCATCCACACCTGGAGTATCAGTTCGGAAACGGCGATGGCAATTGGAGCATTCCACCAAAGGATCTGTAAAACCGTCCAAATGTCCGGAAGCTTCCCACACTTTAGGACTCATAAGAATTGACGAGTCCAAGCCCTCTACGTCATCTCTTCGATGGACCATGGAATTCCACCATTGCTCCTTAACATTACGCTTCAACTCGTTACCCAAGGGCCCAAAATCCCATACTGACCCAGCTCCGCCATAAATTTCAGAAGACTGAAAAACAAAACCTCTTCGCTTGGCAAGCGAAGTAATTTTCCCCATCAAATTAGAATTGCTCATAAATATTCAGTTGGATTATTCCACATTTAGGTTCTAAGATCTCGCTAAACTAGGCACCTATCCCCTACGCAACAACTTTTGGCCGGTTATTAATACCACCTTCATCCACATTTCAGGTAATTTCACCCTAAAGTTAAACCCTGAACATGGAGCTTATACGTAGACCACACTGCTAGTAAATCCTACAGATATAAGATATACTTGCCATCGATAGAATTTTCGAACAAGCGTGAACTCCAGCTCGATTGGTCGGTTCCTTAAATGACTCATCTTCAAACCAACTCAAATAGTAAATCTGAGACACTTTTCACTAGGGCGTCACAACATTCACATCGTGTTGCCCTGATAACAGGAAATAAAACCACTAGCTACGATGAGCTGACAAAACTATCGGATATGGTAGCTAAGAAGCTTCTATCAATACTTAATACTGAAGACCTAAATGAATCTCGGATCGCTTATTTGGCACCTCCCAGTTTGGACCATGTGTTAATACAATGGGGAATCTGGAAAGCTGGGGGAGTTGCGGTGCCCTTGGCTGTATCACATCCTCCAGCTGAATTGTGTCACGCGTTGGAAGATTCCGACCCCAGCTGTGTTATCGTCGATTCTGTTTATAGGGGAAAAATTCAAGAAGCAATTACCAGTGACCTGCCGGTCATCGATTCCTCTGAGCTTGTAGGTGGCAATTTCAATGTAGATTCAAGCAAGACCAAACTGCCTTCGGTCACCTCAGGAAGAAGGGCCATGATGATTTACACCAGTGGCACCACGGGCAAGCCCAAAGGTGCCGTAGTCACTCATGAGATCCTCTCAGCACAGATTACATCCTTAGTCGAGGCATGGGAATGGAAAAAAGATGATCAGATCATGCTGGTATTACCACTTCATCACATTCATGGAATTGTAAACATTCTGTGTTGTGCACTATGGACTGGTGCATCCTGCCACATCTCGCCCCATTTCGATCCTTTGGATACTTGGAATCACTTGTCCAAAGGCAATCTGACTCTATTCATGGCCGTGCCCACTGTTTACATACTTTTGATAAAAACTTGGGAAGCAGCCGAACCAGAAGATCGCCTACGTTGGAGCAACGGAGCTAGTGCCTTGCGGCTCATGGTGTCGGGATCGGCCGCCCTTCCTGCCGCTGCTCTGGAACGGTGGAAAGTAATCACTGGCCAAGTCCTTCTAGAACGCTACGGAATGACTGAAATTGGTATGGCACTGTCAAATCCTCTTCACGGTGACCGTCGACCTGGATACGTGGGAGTACCACTCCCACGAGTCAAAATCAGAAGAGTGGACGAAGATGGGGCAGAACTCGGTGAAAACTCAACAAAAGAAGGAGAGTTGGAAGTAGCTGGACCCAATGTTTTCCTGGAGTATTGGAGAAATCCAACAATGACAGAAAGTAGCTTTAGAAATGGCTGGTTTCGAACTGGAGACATAGCCGTAGTTGATAGAGGAGACTATCGCTTATTGGGAAGAACCTCCGTAGACATAATTAAAACTGGTGGTTTCAAGGTGTCAGCACTTGAAATAGAAGAAGTTGTCCGTCAACATCCACAGGTAGCTGATTGTGCCGTGGTCGGCATTCCTGATGACGACTGGGGTGAATTGATCGCTGTTGCAATCATCAAGGAATCATCTGCCAAGATTGAACCATCTGTAATGATTACTTGGGCCAGGAAGTATCTGGCATCCTACAAGATACCCCGCGAATTTAGATTCGTGACAAAATTACCGAGAAACGCAATGGGAAAAGTTCAAAAAAAACAAATTAAGTTATTATTCCTAGATTCTTCAGAGACATAAACATCTTAAAGATCTGACCCTAACGAATAGGCTTCGAGAATAATGAATCTAATACTTGAAAATCTGAAAGAATTTTGGATTGTCTACATATTTTTGGCCATGTACACATCACTCATGGCTCATCACGCCTATGGAGGGCACAAGCAAACTCGGGGGATTTCTGACTACTACATAGGCGGAAGGAAAATGGGCGGCCTGATTTTGGGGCTATCTTTTTTTGCCACCTATTCCAGCACCAATAGTTTTGTAGGCTTTTCTGGTCAAGCATATAGCTGGGGAACTGCATGGTTTTTGTTAGTACCTTTTCTGGTCGGATTCTCCCTTTTCTCGTGGATTGTGGTTGCACCACGCCTGAGAATTTTTACACGATTACTAGATTCACTAACAATACCTGACTTCATAGGGTTCCGCTTTGAGAGCAAAACAGCCCGTATAATGGCATCTTTTATAGTAATTTTTGCAAGCTTGTTCTACATGACTGCCGTCTTTAAGGGGATTGGAAACCTGTTGGAAACTTTCATGGATATACCTTATAAATTAGCAATCATAGTCATCTTCTTTATAGTTGTAGCTTACACGGCAACCGGGGGATTCATTTCAGTAGTCAAAACTGATGCCGTCCAGGGTATCATCATGTCTATCGCAGCTGTGTTACTCTTTATCGGAACCGTGAATGCTGCTGGAGGACTAGGATCTTTTTACGAGATCAGACAAGCTGCCACTACTTCACACCTGTTCACCTGGAACGGTGGAGTAGCCCTGCCTATGCTGTTCGGTGTCCTGGTTTCTGCAACCATAAAGATGGCTGTTGAACCAAGGCAGCTTGCTCGTTTTTACGCCCTGGAAGACGCCGCTGCTGTTCGTAGAGGCATGATGGTCAGCACGCTCGCATTTACTTCGGTCTATTTACTTTTAGTGCCTATTGGAATCTATGCCCATAGAGTGATCGGGGATGGCCTGGGAGACACCGACTTAGTAGTGCCAACTCTTTTGGTCACGGAAGGTGTATTTTTCCCAGTCGTTTCTTCATTCCTATTGGTTGCTATGGTAGCAGCTGCTATGTCATCTCTCGACAGCGTCCTACTTGTGATGGCCTCAACTACTGAAAGAGACATAAGGGGACTCATATGGCCTACAGACTCTCACAAAAAGACTTTGACATACACTAAATTCTATGTAGTGCTTTTCGCTGCTATTACCGCAGGAATCGCCCTTAACCCTCCTGGAAGCATAGTCGCGTTGACTGCGCTATCTGGAAGTATGTATGCTGCATGTTTCCTCCCATCCATTGTACTAGGCCTATACTGGAGTCGTGGAAACAGCAGGGCTGTTATCGGGTCCTTTGTGACAGGTCTCTCTGTTTTATTCTTTTGGCCCTGGACAGAGTACCTGCATCAAGTATTCCCTGCCATTATTGTTTCTTCCTCAGTCTACACGCTCACCTCAATTTTCAGCACTAAAATAGAAACAAAGCGTATCTCTCAGCTCTTTATTGCTGATTAAAATGCTCACCCCTTCTCTCGGACACCAGAAGGATTGACTATGTACTCCTTAAACCGCAGAAAATTCGTCAAGAAAACCGCACTTGGGACTGCCGCAACCAGCATTCTTGGTTCCTGCTCCGAAGAAACATCCCAACAGAATGAAAATCTAACCCTATCTGGACCAGACATTAATTGGAGAGTCGCATCCAGCTTCCCTCCAAGCCTAGACCTGTTATTTGGAGCTGCTGGCTTGCTCGCTAAAAGAGTAGAGCAACTGAGTGGTGGACATTTCAAAATGAGAGTATTCTCGGCAGGCGAGATAGTGCCCGCACTCCAGGTAATGGACGCAGTACAATCGGGAACGATCCAAGCAGGTCACACCAGCGATTACTATTACATAGGTAAAAACTCTGCACTAGCCTTTGGAACATCTATCCCATTCGGATTCAATTCACGACAACAAACTGCCTGGCTAACCCAGGGTGGAGGGCAGGAATTACTTCGGGAAGTTTATTCAGATTTCGGAATAATCAACTTTCCTTTCGTAAACACTGGCGCACAATTCGGAGGTTGGTTCAGAGAACCTGTGGGATCGCTAAACGACCTTAAGGGTCTACGGATGCGTATTCCTGGATTAGCAGGAGAGATCATGTCTCGGCTAGGAGTCACGGTGCAAGTACTGGGTGCGGCTGACATTTACCCTGCACTAGAGCGTGGAGCAATCGACGCTACCGAATGGGTGGGTCCGTACGATGACGAAAAACTCGGGTTCCATGAGATCGCCAAGAATTACTATATTCCGGGCTGGTGGGAACCCGGCCCGTCGACAGCATTCCAAATTAATCGTGAGGCGTGGGATGAGCTTCCCCACAATTATCAGGAAATTCTTACTTCCGCATGCAACGAAGTCAACCTTTTGACATTGGCGAGATACGACGCCCAAAATCCCAAAGCCTTGCAGCGTCTTGTTGGAAACCACAACGTAACAATACAAACATTTTCTACTGATATCCTAGAAAAGGCCTGGAAAGAGAGTAATTCTTATCTTCAAGAGCAAAGTTCAGAAAACCCTAGTTTTCGAAAAATCTATGAATCTTGGGATCTTTTCAGAAAGGAGAGTTTTCCATATTTCGCAGGCAATGAATCGGTCTATGGGCAGTTTGCTTTCCCCAAGCTGTAGCTTGACAACTTACAATCACCTCTGAGTATCCTTGGGTACATGAAAACCTAACCGTTCAAGATCGCCCTTTCTTTTTCGCCAATTCGGCAAAACTTTAACCCACAAGTCAAGGTAAATTCTTTTTTCTAGAAACCCCTCTATTTTTTCTCTGGAAAGCTCTCCCAATTTCTTTATGCTTCTCCCCCCTTTACCCAAAATGATCATTTTCTGGGAATCTCTTTCCACAAGGAGGTTGGCCTTCACATAAATAGGATCCTGTCCCTCTCGAAATTCATCAATTGACACATACACCGCATAAGGAACTTCCTGGTTGTATTGTTCAAAAATAGTCTCACGAATGAACTCTTCGACGAAAAAGCGTACAGGCGCAGATCCTATTTCATCCTTAGGATAGAGAAAGGGTGATTCCGGAAGGACTTCTTCGATCCTTTCCCAAATCTTTTCTAACCCGTCACCATTTAATCCAGAGACACCAAAAGGTTCAGCGCCTAGCTTAGGGGAAACCCACTCTGTGATCCTGGCTACATTCGCAGGAGTAGCAAGATCGATCTTGTTTATCAAAACATCGACGGGTGCTTTAGATAAATTCATATTTTTCTCTAACATTGCCCTCTCTCCTGCATTCGGAGGATTACTACCGTCCACAACAAGCAAGACCAAGTCCGCATCTCGAATAGCTTCCTGGCTTTCCCTTACCATGGACACATGCAGTAAACTCTCCGCACTCAAAAGACCAGGTGTATCAATGAAAATAGCTTGCACTTCATCGGAAGATCGGATCCCGATAACACGCTTCCAAGTAGTTTGAGCTTTTGCTGTTACTATACAAAGAGTCTGATCCAAAAAACCGTTCAAAAGGGTAGATTTTCCAGCATTAGGAAGGCCTACCAGTGCTACATAGCCTGCTCGAGATTTCATAATTAACTCTCTTCGTTATTAGAACAACTATCCAATTCCACGGTCAACTCAAACACCGCATATCACGAGTCCACAAAAATAGTAAGGCATAAATGGACACCAATCTATATCCTCGACAACTTACTACTACACAAAAAAGGCCCACCGATCCAATAGGAACGGTGGGCCCACAAATGCGCTGGCGACGACGTACTCTCCCACCGGATCTCCCCGGCAGTACCATCCGCGCTGCAGGACTTAACGGTCGTGTTCGAGATGGGAACGAGTGTATCCCCTGCGCTAAGGCCACCAGCAACAAGCAACTCGGGTAGAGAGAGAGAAAAAGCAAACCTTATATCGGAAGTGACTCAAAACATATCCAAGGGTGTTAGAAGTTTTGATCAGATGAATCTGGGGGAACTGGTCAAGCCTCACGGGCTATTAGTACGGCTCGGCTACATGTGTTGCCACACTTCCACCTGCCGCCTATCAACGTGATAGTCTCTCACGACCCTTCTGAGAACTGATGTTCTGGGAGTGCTCATCTTGGAGGAGGCTTCCCACTTAGATGCTTTCAGCGGTTATCCTTTCCTGACGTCGCTACCCGGCAATGCCCCTGGCGGAACAACCGGTACACGAGGGGTCAGTCCATCCCGGTCCTCTCGTACTAGGGACAGCTCTCCTCAACACTCCTACGCCCACGACGGATACAGACCGAACTGTCTCACGACGTTCTAAACCCAGCTCATGTACCACTTTAACGGGCGAACAGCCCGACCCTTGGGACCTTCTCCAGCCCCAGGATGTGATAAGCCGACATCGAGGTGCCAAACCGCTTCGTCGATATGAACTCTCGGAAGCGATAAGCCTGTTATCCCCGGCGTACCTTTTATCCGTTGCGCGATGGCCCTTCCATACGGAACCACCGGATCACTAATGCCTACTTTCGTACCTGCTCGATCCGTCGATCTCGCAGTCAAGCTCCCTTCTGCATTTACACTCTACGGGCGATTACCGACCGCCCTGAGGGAACCTTTGCGCGCCTCCGTTACTCTTTGGGAGGCGACCGCCCCAGTCAAACTACCCACCTGCCACGGTCCCCGAGGAGGATTCACTCCCCTGGGTTAGAGCCTAAACATTATAAGGGTGGTATTTCACCATTGGCTCCCCGATGCCTGACGACACCGGTTCACAGCCTCCCACCTATCCTACACATGTAAAGACCAGACCCAATGGCAGGTTATAGTAAAGGTGCACGGGGTCTTTTTGTCCTGTCGCGGGTACTCGGTA
>JAPKDG010000056.1 GCA_028822645.1 Longimicrobiales bacterium
CAAATACATTCTAAATACCCATCATCATGGAGATCACTCTGGAGGAAATGTTGAATATATCAACATTTCCGAGATCATCGCTCATCAAAATGCCCGTGATAACATGGTAAGAGGCAACCAAGAAGCACCTCCAAGGCTGATCTTTACCGATCAGACTGCTGTATACCTAGGTGGGGTAGAAGTCCGCGCGTTCTATATGGGCCGTGGACACACAAATGGTGACGCTGTGATCTACTTTCCCGACCTAAAAACAGTACATGGAGGCGACTTGCTTCACACAATCGCACCATTCATTGACTACGCCAACGGTGGTAGTAGTAAAAGTTGGGTAAGTACTATGAATAGCATCCTTTCCCTAGATTTCGACACCGCGATTCCAGGTCACGGGCCTGTAATGAGTCGCGATGATGTTGTTGCCTTCAGGAATCAAATGGAGGCGGTCCGTGAGCGCATGACTAAACTCGTCACATCAGGCATGCAAAAGAGCGAGGCTTCTGAAGGCATCCGTTCAGAAACATTAAGCTGGACGATGGAGGCAGATGGCCTCTTTATGCAAAGGAGTATTCCTGGATTTTATGACGAAATAGCCGCGGAGATAAGACGCTAGGCACTAGGCTCCTGGAGACAGAGCCCTATTCTTTCCTTAGGCCAGTGATTCAACAGCTTGAATCACACTGTCAATATCCTCCATGGTGTTATAAATATGAGGACAAAGACGAATCCCCGTGAATGCCCCTCCCATGGCAGCCCCAGCCACACCGTGCTCCTCGTAAAGCCTGGAAAATAACTCGCGGGCATCAGACCCCTGGGGTAAGCACACCACTACTCCACCACTGAGGTCTGGACGGAATGGAGTATGAAACTGAGTTCCAGGAAGACGTTCTTTCAACCCAGTCTTCAGCGCAGTAGCTAGCTCTTTAACCCGTGCTGCTATTCTCTGTTTTCCAATGGTGTGGTGGAAGCGAACCGTCGTTGCCACAGCCGCCACAGCCGCATCATCTCTTTGCCCCAGAACTTCAAACTTACGAGCACCGTTCTTCACAGCATTTTCCCAGCCAACGCCAACATGGGTGGGCCAAAGTTGGTCTACTGTAGACTCGCGAACATAGAGGACTCCCGCTTCTCTAGGACCGAGGAACCATTTGTGTGCACTCCCAGTATAAAAATCACAACCTATTCCATGTAAATCCACTTCTAAACACCCAAAGCTCTGAGCTCCATCCACCATGGCATAAGAACCATTGGAATGAGCCATTTCACATAGTCGAGTAGCTGGGAGTTTCACTCCCGAAATATTAGATACGTGACTAAATGAAACCAACTTAGTCTGAGGTGTGAGGGCGGCTTCAAAGGGTGCCAGCAACTCTTCATGCGATTCTGGATTCGCCGGAGTACTGACTCTTTTTACAGTAAAGCCGTACCTTTCTGCTCTAACATCCCAAGATATACTGTTGGTTGGGTGGTTCTGGTCCCACAAAACCACTTCGTCTCCAGGTCCCAGATCCAATCCATTGACCACCGTAGCATTAGCCGCACTCGTATTCCGAACTATAGCTATCTCGTTAGGACTGGCTCCTAAGAATTGAGCTAACATGTTACGTGAAAGTTCTTGTAATCCCGAAAACTTACTTCGGTTTTGAGCTGAAGGGTCTTGATCCACATCTAATGTTAAGCCTAAGAGTTGGTTCTGGACTGAGATTGGAGATGGACATAGGTTCGCCGCATGCATAAACAGAAGATCACTATTTAGTGAAAAAGATTCCTTCACTAGCTTCCAGTAACTTTCGTCTACTACACTGGAAGGAGATACTTCCTCCAATTTCTCCCTCGCAGTCGCGAGGATTTCTCCTTCACGGTCCATTCTGATGGAGTCATGGCTTCCCGCTCTTGTAAACGACGACACAGAAGCAGATGCGACTACCCCACCCAAAGCATTGTTCAAAAATTTACGGCGAGTGTGCATCCTCATTTGTCCTCCTAGCAAACAGAAAATCTAAATTAGATTGTACCCTACCTATATTTGTAAAGCCGTCATACAACAGAGCATAAACACTCATAACCCTCATGCCATCACAGGCTACCTAACTAGAGCATCCAATGAGGTGCGATTCAAGAACTGACCTTTGGTCACCACTGCCTGGACCGATCGGGTATTCGTAATGTCATCCAATGGATTGCTTCCAAGTAATACAAGATCAGCCAAGCGACCCGGTTCAATCGTACCCATCTCATGTTCCAGATTGAAAAACTCAGCAGGACGCAAAGTAGCTGCTCGCAAAGCCTCCAAGGGAGACAACCCGGCCCGAACCAACATTTCCAGCTCACTGTGAAGGCTGTATCCTGGTGCAGCAAAGCCAATTGGAGTGTCGGTACCAGCTCCGATGGGCACACCAGCCTCATGCATCAATCTGACGAGGAAAAGGCTCCAATCGGGAAATGTAGTATCAGTGTTCCGGTCTTCCATTGATCCACCGCCAGCCGTAGCCCAATCCACAGCTGCCACTTCAGGTAGTTTTTCTAGGACTTCATCCCAGTCTAGTCTTGCAAAAGGAGGCTGTAGAGCCATAGCATTCAATCTCAGAGTTGGCACTTGTATAGTGGACATCATAGAAGCTAAGACTTCTCCGCACTCTGCTTCGTCATACGCCTTCACAGAGGGAATGCGATATTGACTATGGAGCTGTGACCGAAGAGCTCCTCCAGCCATCCCTTCTGGATTGGTAAGAAGCTGTCTCCTATCTGCAACCAAAGAACTGGGGTTTGCCGTACAGTCCATCTCAATATTGCGCAGATGCTCTAGGGACTGCACATGCGGCCCCACATCTCTAGCTTGCATAGAGAGAGGGACATGCCCGTCCATCGGGAGGCCCCTAGCTTCGGCCTCTTCTACTAGAACCTTAAATACCTCCGGCGTGACCATCTCGTAGATCTTTACAAAGTCTACTCCAGCCTCTGCCAGACGTGCCATGTTAGCCCGTGCCGTTTCGGGGTCAGGATTGCCAATTCCCAACAGAGGCATATTGTTTCCGTCGTAAACCACATGCTCGCCATCCATCAACGGACCTGCAAAGAATACCCGTGGGGCAATTGCACCTTCAGCTCGTATCGCTTCAACAGCCGGGACTACTAACTCCAAAGGACCACCTGTGTCACGAATACTAGTGATGCCATGGTTCAAAAATAAGCCAGGCATAGCTTCTGTAAATCTTTGATCGTAAGTAAGGTGTACATGAAAGTCCCAGAGACCAGGAATAAGGTATTGACCAGTCCCATCGACAACCTCCACAGCACTTACTGCTTCCTCTGCCGCCTGTACCGCAATAATTCGCCCTGCGCTGACAACAACAGTCTGAGCCTCACGAGCACCGTTTTCAGCATCGATAATAGTGACATTACGGATGGCCAAATCGGCCATCTGTTCACTGGATGTGCAAGATGCCAGAACCAATAAAGCAACAAAAACAAAACAGGGTCGTGACGTTATTTTTTTATTCATGAAAATAAAGCGATTAAGTGTACTCATGTTGCTTTCTCCATAGGACTAGGAACTGGAAAATCAGTTATACCCTAACATCCCGAACCTCAAAACAAAACAGAAGAAATAGCAATACAATAAATTCCTTCATCCGTTGGCATATAAAACAGCAACAAAATGGCTTACTTATGCGATCCTTAATTGCCAGTTTTTGTCGTGCCCTTCCACAGGCTGTACAATGTCTGAATCGATTGTGATTTGAACCACTGATTGCAATTTTTTTAACCCTATTTTATAAGCCGACAAAAACGTGAGCTTCGTCCACCTACACACCCATTCTGAATTTTCACTCCTCGATGGAGCTAACCGCATTGGTGACCTGATCGGTAGAGCCAAAGAATATGAAATGCCAGCACTAGCCCTAACAGACCATGGGTGTCTATTTGGAGCTTGGCAATTCCATAAAATGGCGAACGCCGAGGGCATTAAACCTATCATTGGAATGGAAGCTTACGTAGCGCCCGGAGACCGCAAAGACCGCACGCGACCTGGAAAAGGAGAAAGGGCTTACTATCACCTCATCCTTCTAGCCAGAGATCTGGAAGGATACAAAAATCTGATAAAACTTTCCTCTATTGGGTATACTCAAGGCTTCTACCGTAAGCCACGGATAGATCGGGAAACCTTAGCCAAACATTCAGGTGGATTAATCGTTAGCTCTGCCTGCTTAGCAGGAGAAATCGCAGACAACCTGATGCAAGACGCCTGGGACCAGGCACGTGAAGCCGCCAATTGGTATGGTAATGTCTTCGAAGACAGGTATTACCTAGAAGTACAAGCCCATGACTCTGAAGGCCAATCAGAACTGAACCGTAAGATTTTCACACTAGGTGATGAACTAGGACTGCCGATCGTAGCGACTAACGATGCTCATTTTCTCAAATCTGAAGACCACGAAGCGCACGATGTCCTGCTTTGTATCGGCCTTGGGAAAGATCGAGAGGACGAAAGTAGGATGCACTACGACAAAGGTCTCTACTTCAAAAGTGCTCCAGAGGTAGCAGCCTGTTTCCCAGATCGACGTGATGTCCTCCAAAACACTTTAGACATTGCAGACCAAGTCAATGTGTCCTTTAAAAAAACTTACCACTTGCCAGCCTTCCCTGTACCTGACAGCCAATCCGATGAAAACGACTACCTGGTTTACCTTAGTGAAAAAGGAGCCAAGGACAGGTACGGGGATCCACTTCCCGTAAATGTCCAAGAGAGACTGGATCGCGAATTAGAGACTATCACAAAAACTGGTTATGCTGGCTATTTTCTCATCACTTGGGACTTCGTTGATTGGGCAAAAATTCAGGGAATCCCAGTAGGGCCTGGCCGCGGATCTGCTGCTGGATCAATCGTTTCCTATTCGTTAGGAATAACCAATGTCGACCCATTAAAATTCGACTTACTTTTTGAAAGATTCCTCAATCCCGACCGTATTTCAATGCCTGATATCGACATCGATTTCTGCTATGAGCGCCGCGCCGAGGTAATCGAGTACGTCAAGGAGAAATACGGCACTGATGCTGTAGGTCAGATTATAACCTTTGGTACAATGAAATCCCGTGCAGTCATTCGTGATGTTGGTAGAGTTCTTGGTTTTGAAGTGTCAGAAATAGACAAAATAGCCAAGATGATCCCGAATACTCCAGGCCAATCTTTCACCGTAGAGGAGGCCTTAAAGAAAATCAAAGATATCAAGCAAATCTATCAGAGCGGTGATCGCTACAAGCAACTCTTTAATTACTCAATGACCCTGGAGGGACTTTCAAGGCACTCATCCGTCCATGCCGCTGGAGTAGTTATTGCTCCAGGACCGTTGGACGACTATGTCCCCGTATGCACTCAGAGCTCTCGTGCAAGTAAGGTCAACGGAGCCTCGAAACCGATTCAAGTCACCCAATATGATATGAACTGCCTAGAAGATGCTGGTATGCTCAAAATGGATTTTCTTGGATTAAAAACTCTAACCGTAATCAATGACACAGTAGAAGCAATAAAGATTAGAGCTGGCACCTTACAACACCCTGGAACCGGACAAAGCCACGATTCAATTGACCAAATCCCACTAGATGACTCTACCGTGTATGAAATGCTATCAAGTGGAGGTACGTCAGGAGTTTTTCAATTCGAATCAAATCTTGCAATAGATAAGCTGAAAGCCATGAGATGTGACGAGTTTAACGATCTAGTGGCCACCAATGCACTCATCCGACCCGGACCCCTTGATTCAGGAATGACAGACAGTTACATCCGAAGAAAAACTGGGCAGGAAGAAGTCACCTACGACCATCCTGACCTGGAGACGATTCTTAAACCCACTTACGGCATCATCGTATACCAAGAACAGGTCATGCGTATCGCCAACGTGATCTCAGGCTACAATCTCGCTGAAGCTGACGTTCTCAGAAAAGCAATGGGCAAGAAGAATGCAAAACTAATTAAGAAAGAGTTAAAACAATTTGTAAAAAGAGCAGTTGAAAGAGGAGTGGACAGTGATATCGCAGACAACTTGTCCGAACAGATAGAGACCTTCGGAAGATATGGCTTCAATCTGTCTCACTCAGTCGCCTACTCCCTTCTCTCCTACCAAACTGCATGGCTCAAAGCCCACTATCCATCTGAATTTATGGCGGCGGTCCTCTCTTCTGTTGTTTCCAATACAGATGACGTAGTCAAGTACATAGGTGAATGCAGAGAGATAGATCAATACTTGTCAGGACTGATTCATCCTATCGAAGTACTTCCCCCAGATATAAATGAATCCGGATGGAAATTTACTGCAGTAGGGATAAATCAAATCCGCTTCGGCTTAGGAGCGGTTCGAGGTGTTGGATCCTCAGCAGTGAAAACTCTAATTCAGGCGCGTGAATTGGGAGGGGCATTCAAAACCATGTTTGATTTCTTAGAACGAGTGGACCTCAGAGCACTAAATAAACGTGCGGTGGAAGCCCTTCTCAGTGCTGGGGCTATGGATTCTTTTGGACACCGAGCCCAGCTTCTAGATGGATTAAATATAGCGTACGCAGAAGTCAATGCTCGCAACGCTGAAATCGTCTCAGGGCAAGAGTCTCTTTTCGGACAAAGTGAAGACGCTATCCAACGTGCAGATCCCAGCCTCCCAGAAATTCCGGAATGGTCAGCACAAGAACGATTGGCCAGAGAGAAAGAAGCATTGGGTTTCTTTATCTCTGGCCATCCGCTAGACCGTTACCGACATCTAATGGAAAATTTTCAGATAAATACGAGTACTGTCAAAGACCACCCCGGCCTATCGGTAGAAATTCCCTGTGTTGTCACCAAGGTAGATAAAAAAATCTCTAGAAAAGACAACTCCGAATGGGCAAAAATAACAGTGGAAGATTTCCAGGGAACAGTGGACGTACTAGCCTTCAGGGACAATTGGATTAAATCCCGAGAGACACTCACCCAAGATTCTGCTGTTATAGTGAAAGGAAAAGTGAGCAACCGGGAACGTGATGAAGAAAACCCACCTGTGTTCCTGGATGAAGCTGTCTCCATCGATGAACTACCAAACAGCGGAAAAATGACTGTTGAAATCAACTGGGGGGAAAACAGTGGATTGATTGAGGGGACATTATCACAAATCAAAAAAACCGTAACTGATCACCCTGGAAATGCTCCCTTAGAACTTTGCTTGAACGACCAAGATAATGGACCTCCAATTCGCATGAGATCTCGAACACTTTACATAGATCCGAGTCCCGAGACCCTAGAAGAGCTAGGAGAATTATGTGGCAAGCCACAAGTACGGCTGGTCAAATCACCGAAAACGGCTGGACTCTAGAACTGCATATAACATGGTAAAATATTTGATACAAAATAGTGATGCGAGCAGAAAGATGAATCTCATCCTCCAGGCGTCAATTTCCTATTCTAAATCGGGAGCAATAGTAACCTGTGTATAATCTTGAGGGAGGAGTACCAGTAGAGAGGCTTACGGCACAATCTATAAGAATATTCTCTGAGTCAGTCCTCGAATCCTTAGGGGCTTCTGAAGAAGAAGCTAAGATAACGGCAGATGGACTAGTAACTGCATCTCTCTGGTGGCATCCTGGGCAAGGGCAAGGGCTGGAAAAACTTTTTCGTTACAAAAGACGCATACTTAACGGTGGTATCCGACCAGCTGCTCCTATGGTTTGGTTGAAGGATCGAGGATCCATTGCTTTGCTAGATGCTCAAAAAGGACTGGGTTATGTGTCAGCTAACAAAGCAATGGGGAAAGCACTTCAAAAAGCCAAGAGATCAGGAATATCAATGGTCAGTGTTTGCCACAGTAACCATTTTGGAATCGCTGGATATCACGCAAAATGGGCAGCTGATGCAGGTATGATCGGAATTGCAATGACTAATGCCGGAGCCGAAATGGCACCCTGGGGTTCTGTCACTCCAATCCTAGGAACCAACCCCTGGGGTATTGCTGTACCAAGGCCTAACGGAAAGCATCCTATTGTCTTAGACATGGCACTGACTCAATCAGGAAAAGGTATGATGCGTTGGTATCAGCGTCAGGGATTATCAATGCCAAGATCCTGGGCATTGACCCAAGCAGGGGGAACCACCGAAGACCCCAAAGCAGCCGACAGTGGAGTACTGCTACCTATGGGAGATTACAAAGGATACGGGCTCAGTCTAATGACAGATATTCTCACAGGTGTCCTAACTGGTTCTCTCTTTGGGTCACAGGTCTTTCAAGACGATACTAATTTTGATGTAGCCCACACTCTGATTGCAATCAATATAGAATCGTTCATGGAAAAGAAAATCTTCGATCAGCGCCTCGAGTCATTACTCACCGATGTCCTCGGTGCAAACCCAACAGACCCAAAATTTCCAGTGCAACTACCTGGAGAAGCAGAACAACTGCGAGCACTGAAGAGAAAGACTGAAGGTATACCAGTAGACAAACAAACCGTCAAAGGGCTCCAAGCACTGGCGGATGAACTAAGCATACCCTTCCTCTTAGAGAAGGTACAATAAGGAGTCCTCATGACAGAAACTTTGAGAATAGGTAACCTAGAAGTCAAACCGAATAGTACGATGAGAGGTGTGATATCCACTGGTAAAAGGTTCGACGGGCGACCCACTGAAATACCTATACTGGTTTGTCGGGGTAAAGAAGACGGGCCAAAGTTATGGTTGAACGGTGCCACCCACGGCGACGAACCTGAAGGAGCCCTCTCCATTTTCAAGACTTTTGAATGGCTTGAACACTCCTTGATAAGAGGCACAGTCGTTGGAGTTCCAGCGATGAACGTACCCGCCTTCGAAGCTGGAAAACGAGGGGATCCTTTGGACGGCTTTACATATGATATGAACCGTATTTATCCTGGCCGACCAGATGGCTACCCAACTGAGCGATCCGCCTGGGCCCATTGGGAAGCGATGAGGGATAACTGCGATCTACAGATAGCCATCCATTCAGGAGGCGAACATTCCTATCTGGCACATATGATATTCGCTTCCGATAACCCAAAAAGTTTGGAATTGGCCGGTGCTATGGGAACCAATTGGGACCTCGTCTTCCGTAGTGGACAGGGTGGGAATAATCCTGCTTCTAAAATAGGAGACTCGGGAAAAGCCGGTATCACTATCGAGTTGGGGGGGAATTGCCGCACTTTGACTAATGATTTTCACGAAGTCACTGAGGACCTTTCCAGTGGATACCGAAACGTAATGAAGCATTACAAGATGATCGAAGAAGAAGGACCCCCCGCGTACGCACCGGAATGGCGTATGGGCCATCAACAAGCTCTCCTGGCTCCTTCTTCCGGTATGTGGGTAGGAACTCCTGATATCCCTTTCGAAACAGAAATACAGAAGGGGACAGTCCTAGGTAGCATTTATGACCTCTACGGTGACATACAGTCACAAGTGAAGGCTCCAGAGGACGGTGTGGTATTCGGCCTGCGCTCTCGACCCTCGGTGATGGCCGGAGAGTGGTGTTGCTTCTTTGGTATCATAGACGAGGTACGAACAGACCTCATCGGATCATAATTGAGCCAAAACAATACTTTATCTTACTATACAATAAATCACATATATTATATTAATATGCGTGGTTATCTACTATTTTTATTGATTTAACAGGCCTTACCTCCTCCTGGTCCGTTTACGGAGTTTACCTAAGTGCAACCTATTATAAGCCTGAACTATCCCCTTGTTGATCACACTGGGATGTTTCATCTCGTCTTCCGCAATCGTAATCGCAGCGTGGCCCATTATCTGGTAGCGAATAAACCATTTAAGGTGAGTATCGCCAACCTGTAATCTTCCAAAGACAAGATCCATTACTCGATCCATTTCTAGCCTTACGTGTTCTCTAGCTTTCTTCCCTGCAAGTTTCGATGGCAATAGTATCTCAATCGCGTGGCCAACATCATTCGGGAAGCACCAACCCCCCTCGCTATTTCTTCCATCCTTCCTACAGGCATCTACATGCCACTTAAACCATTCATGTTGCCAGCTCTCATAAAGGCCAAAATGTTGCAACCAATCTTGAAATTTTACTTCGAATAACTCTGGTTTGTTTTTGGAACAATACAATGGACCGGAATCCATCCATTTCCACATCTCAGGACACATTCCATGGGCAACCTCCAGGAATATCCTCCTCAGTGCATGAGTAGAAGTAAGATAGGCACCCGCCAACGCTCCTTCCTCCTTTCCTTGAAGCTTATCTTCTAAAACAGGAAGGTCTATATTCTTGTTCAACCCTTTCGCGAGTTGCCAAAAAGGATGCTTATTCCGCACTCTGAACTTCTTTTGGTTGACCCAGTCAGCCATGCTGTTCCATTCCCCTAAATCCAAAACCAACTCTCTTGACACTCACTAAGATTATCAAGCTATCTGACAGAGACATTACTATAATATCTCACTATA